>PBWA01000021.1 GCA_002728855.1 Flavobacteriaceae bacterium | reverse complement strand
GATTAAAATGTCTTTCCGTTCAAAAGGGAATTTTTCTGTAAATAAATTTGCAAAAACCTATTTTAACGGAGGCGGTCATCATAATGCTGCTGGAGGAACGTCTCATAAAAGTCTCAAGGAAACTGAAAAATTTTTTTTAAGTGCTATCGAGGAATGTAAAAAAGATTTTAGAATATGAGATTATTTCTTTCAACAATCTGTTTTTTTCTTTTTGTTAATTGCCAGCAATCAGAAATTAGAAGACCAATAAATAAAAACAAAAAACTCTTTTTAAAAGAATCTGCCATAAGAAATAAAAATAGATTTGAAATTGAACAAGAGCTTTTCAAAAAATTTGCTGAAAATTCAAGTTTAGAATTTAGTATTTCAGAGTTTGGTTTCTGGTATGCATATAAAACAAAAAATGAAATAAATGACATTATTCCAAAAAAAGGAGATCATGTTACTTTTTCATATAAAATTGAAGATCTCAACAATAACTTACTTTACAGTGAAAAAGATCTAGGAAAAGTTTCTTTTTTTGTTGATGAGGAAGATTTAATCCCTGCCATTAGAAGAGGAATTAAAATTATGAAAGAAGATGAAGTTGTTGTTTTTCTATTTCCTTCCTACCTTTGCTTTGGTTATCAGGGGGATGGTGAAAAAATTGGAACAAACCAACCGCTAAAGTTTACAATAAAACTTATAAAATTAAAACAGAAAAAATATGAATCATAAACAATCAATATTTATTTTTTTATTACTAATTACTTTGCCTTTTTTATTTGATAGTTGTAATGATAAATATCCAGAACTTGATTCTGGATTGTATGCGAATATAAATACATCAAAGGGAAATATTATTGTTAAGTTGGAAATGGATAAAACACCAATAACAGTTGCTAATTTTGTTTCTTTATCTGAAGGAAATAATACCAAGGTTAATGAGGAATATAAAGGTAAGCCATACTATGACGGATTAATTTTTCATAGAGTAATAGATAATTTTATGATTCAAGGTGGAGATCCTTCTGGAACAGGGAGAGGAGGTCCAGGCTATAGCTTTAAGGATGAAATTACTGATTTAACCCATAGTGGTCCTGGAATTTTGTCAATGGCAAATGCTGGGCCTTCGACTAATGGCAGTCAGTTTTTCATCACTCATTTAAAAACTCCATGGTTAGATGGAAAGCATACTGTTTTTGGAAAAGTAATAACTGGTCAAAATGTAGTTGATAGTATAGTCCAAAATGATACTATTAAAAAAATAGAAATCATACGAAAAGGATCATTGGCTAAAAATTTCAATGCCCCAGATATTTTTTCAAATCATTTTCTTGAAGAAGAAATTGCAAATAAAGAAAAGCTTCAAAAACAAAATAAAATTCAAGGTGAAACAGCAAAAAAATTTGCTGAACAAAGATTAAAAGCAAAAATGACTAATTCAGAGTTAGGATATTTTATTTCTAATAATGGTAAAGGTGAAAAAGTAACTAAAACAAATAAGGCTGTACTGCACTATACGGTTTATTTTGCAGATGGCAAATTCCTTGAAACTAGTAATGCTGAAACTGCTAAGTTACTTGGGGTTTTTGATGAAAACAGAAATAAAACTAATGGGTATCAGCCTCTTATAGCAGATGTTAGTCCGCAAGCTCAAATGATCCAGGGCTTTAAAGAAGGTGTAAAACTCTTAAAAGTTGGCGATAAAGCAACTCTATTTGTTCCATTTAACTTGGCCTATGGTGAATCTGGCACACGAGGCATTCCACCAAAGTCTGATCTTATTTTTGAGATTGAAATTCTTGACATAATAGAATAGATTTCGAATAAAAAAAGAAGAAATCAGATGAGAAAAAAAATTAAAATTTTCTTATGGTTATCTCTTTTACCACATTGGCTTTTTATTGAGCATATTAAGAGTAAACCATTAATTGTGGAGGAATTTTATAGTCAAAAGATATACCCATTGATATATAAAACTTATTCACTTTTTTTTAATAAAATTCCATTTTCAATTGGTGATATAATCTATTTGATTATAATTTTTTTATTACTAAGACTAGTGATTAAATTTTTTAGGGACCATAGATATACTTTTTTGAAATTAATATTTGACATTGGATCTATTATTTCTGCAATTATTATAATTTTTAATATTAGTTGGGGAATAAACTATTACAGATTACCCCTTCATCAAAAATTAAATATAAGAACTGATTATACAAAAAAAGATCTAGAAGAAAAGATTGATTTTTTAATAGATGATTTAAATGAAATTCATTCAAGTATTAGCAGTAATGATAGTCTTCCTTTAAAACTTGAGACAAGGAAAAGGCACTCATTAAAAAAAAATATTAAAGAATATAATGAAATTTTCTCATCAGAAATATTTATTAGTTCCAAAAGAAAACATTCGCTTTGGAGTACACCTTTATCATATATGGGGTTTTCAGGTTATATTAACCCTTTTACATTGGAAGGACAAATCAATTCTAAAGCCCCTTACTTAAATTATGTCATAAGTGACATACATGAAGCTGCTCACCAAATGGGTTATGCATCAGAAAAAGAAGCTAATTTTATTGCCTACTTTTTTTCACATGAAAATTCAGACCCATATGTAAAATACGCTTCATTAATTTTTGCTATAAGATATTTAAATTTAGCTCTTTATGAGATTGATCCTCAGAAAGCAAGAGAGAAAATAAAAAGATTAAATTATGGGATTATTGAAAACATAAAAAATATTGATTCTTTCTGGCAAAAATATAAAAATCCATTCCAGCCTATTTTTAAAAAATCTTATGATAAATTCCTCAAAGCAAATTCACAAGATAAGGGAATCAAGAGTTATAATGAAGTTGTAGGATTAATAATAAATTACAAGTTTTAAAATTTTATTTTCTGCTATTGTTATAATTAATAAAAATATGTTCATTTTTTTTATTAAATTTCATGAGAATTAAAGAAAATAAGTAGTGAGAAGAAATATTTTTTATCTTATAATTTTTGTTAATCAGCTTATTTTAGGGCAAGAATATTTCCCAACAAACAGTGGTGTAAAGACTGAAGAAGACACCTATAAGGCAATTACTAATGTTACAATCCACTCTAATTCAAATCAAATTACAGAATCAAATTCTATCCTGATTCATAAGGGAAAAATTATTCAGATTGGTAAGAATATACCCATTCCAAAAAACGCAAGAATTTATAACATGGAATCACTGCATATTTATCCGTCATTTATAGAACTACATACTGATTTTGGAATTAAAAAACCAAAAAGAATTCAAAGTAGTGGAAGAAGTGCAGAATATTCTCCTAAAAGAAAAGGATATTATTGGAACGATCATATTCTCAGTGACTACAATAGTATAAAAGATTATAATTACAACAAAGACATGGCGGCCAAAATGCGTAAAATTGGATTTGGTGTGGTTAATAGTCATAGAAAAAATGGCATTCATAGAGGCACTAGTGTACTAATTGCGCTTAATGATTTTGCAAATGATGGAGAGCGGATTTTATCAGATAACAAAGCAGAACATTTTTCTTTTTCCAAAAGCGTAACCTCATCTCAATCCTATCCAGGCTCCATTATGGGATCAATGGCATTAATTCGTCAACTTTATCACGATGCAAATTGGTATAAACAAGGGGAAAACATAAATAAAGACATTTCTATTGAATCCATATTAGATAATATTAAACTGCCTAAAATTTTTGATGCTGGAGATAAACTTAACGTTTTAAGAGCTGGTAAAATTAGCTCTGAAATGGGCTTGAATTTTATAATTAAAGGCTCTGGAAATGAGTATCAGAATATCGATGAAATTAAAGCCCTTGGGAATGAACTGATAATTCCTTTAAACTTCCCTGATCCATATGATGTGTCTGATCCATTACTGACAAAAAAAATTGAACTTAGTCAAATGTTGTATTGGAATCAAGCTCCTTCAAATCCTTCATTACTAGAGAAATCTAAAATTATTTTTGCCTTAACAGCTTCAGATCTTAAAAATCAAGATAATTTTCTAAAGAATTTAAGAAAAGCCGTTAAGTATGGCCTTAGTGAAAAAACAGCTCTTGAAGCATTGACAATTATTCCTGCAAAAATTTTAAAAATGGAAAATAAAATTGGGGTTTTAAAAAAAGGAGCATATGCAAACTTTATCGTTACTTCTGGATCGATATTTGATGATAAAACAAAAATATTTGAAAACTGGGTGAATGGTCATGCACACGTCATATCTGATAGAAAAAAAATAGATATAGACGGTAAATATCAAATTTCCATAGGAGTTGAAAATTATGATTTAGAAATAAAAAATAGCACTTCATCAATTCAAGTAAATGTCAAATTGGATTCTATAAAATTAAATTCAAAGGCAAATTACAGAGACGGATGGTTACATATGACACTATTTGATAAAAGTCAGAAAAATTTTGCTCGATTAAGCTCAAAAATTGATAGTGAAAAATTTATTTTATCAAGTGGAGTAGATTTTGATGGAGAGAATTTTGATTCCGTTTTAAAACCTGTCAAATCTGACAGTAAAGAAAATGAAAAAAAGAATAAAGTAAAAAAAGAAAATATTAGAGAGGTATTAAAGTTAAGATATCCGAACAATGCTTATGGCTTTGAAAAAATTCCAAAACCTGAAAATGTTTTGTATAAAAATGTAACCCTTTGGACAAATGAAAAAGAAGGAATAATTGAAAATACTGATCTTTTGGTCAAAAATGGTAAAATAAACTTAATTGGAAAAGATCTCAATATTGAAAATGTGAAAATTATTGATGGAACTGGTAAACACCTAACTAGTGGAATCATAGATGAACACTCTCATATAGCTGCCTCTAGTATTAACGAAGGTGGACAAAATTCCTCTGCTGAAGTTACTATTGAAGATGTTATTGATCCAGATGACATTAATATTTATAGAAATTTATCTGGTGGAGTAACTACAATTCAAATTCTTCATGGTTCTGCAAATCCAATTGGAGGGAGATCTGCCATAATTAAATTAAAATGGGGATCAAGTATTGAGGAAATGTTATATCCAAATTCTAAACCTTTTATAAAGTTTGCTTTAGGTGAAAATGTAAAACAGTCTAATTGGGGAAGCTTTTCAAGATTTCCACAAACTAGAATGGGTGTTGAACAACTCTACATAGATTATTTTCAAAGGGCTAGAGAATATGGTCAAAGATGGACCAATTATAACAATCTAGATCGAAAAACTAAATCGAGAACTCCCAAGCCTCGTTATGATATTGAAATGGAAATCCTTTGGGAAATACTCCAAGGAAAAAGATATATTTCTTGTCATTCATATGTTCAAAGCGAAATTAATATGTTAATGAAAGTTGCTGAAAAATTTGATTTTCGGATCAGAACATTTACTCATATTTTAGAAGGTTATAAAGTTGCTGATAAAATGAAAATCCATGGTGTAGGAGGTTCAACATTTTCTGATTGGTGGGCATACAAATTTGAAGTAAATGATGCTATTCCCTATAATGGTGCAATAATGCATAACGCAGGAGTAACTGTAGCTTATAATTCTGATAGTGCTGAAATGTCTAGAAGATTAAATCAAGAGGCTGCAAAAGCTATTAAATATGGTGGAGTATCTGAAGAGGAAGCATGGAAGTTTGTTACATTAAATCCAGCAAAACTTCTCGGTATTGATGATAAAGTTGGTAGTATAAAAGTTGGAAAAATTGCTGATTTAGTTTTATGGAGTGGACATCCCATGTCTATTTATTCGCAAGTTGAGAAAACTATGATTGAGGGAGCATTTTATTATGAAGCTGATTTACTTCCTGCAAAAATCAAACAAATAGAAGATGAAAGAAAGAAGCTAATTTTACAAATGTTAAATGAAAAGAATATGGGAAGCAATACGACAAATTTTAAACAAAGAAGAAAAACAGAATTTCATTGTGAAACAATTGATTACTAAATGAAAAAAATATTTTTTTTAACGTTTATATTAATTATCAGTCAACTTGCAAGTCAGCAAACACCTGCGAGTTTAACTGAAGAATCAATACTTTTCATTGGAGCAACAGCTCATATTGGAAATGGAAATATAATTGAAAATAGTGCTATTGGTATTAGAAATGGAAAAATAACTGAAGTTTCAACTAAAAATTTAGCTGAAGGTACATATGATCAAACAGTTGATATTTCTGATAAGCATATTTATCCTGGATTTATTGCCGTAAATACATCATTAGGTCTTGTTGAAATTGATGCAGTAAGAGCAAGTAATGATGTCGATGAGATCGGAGATATGTTACCTCACATAAGAAGCATTATTGCTTATAATGCAGAATCTAAAATTGTTGAGAGCATGCGACCAAACGGTGTTCTAGTTGCTCAAGTTACTCCACGGGGAGGATTTATTTCTGGAAAATCATCCATCGTTCAACTTGATGCTTGGAACTGGGAAGATGCAGTTATCAGATATGATGATGGAATTCATCTAAATTGGCCTAACCCCTATAGTCGAGGACGTTGGTGGCTTGGAGAAAGTCCTGATCTGAAAGTCAACAAAAAATATCAAGAAAACATCTCCAAAATTGAAGATTTTTTTCAAAATGCTATGGCTAGATCAGTAAATAATAAATCTAAGAATCTTCCATATTACTCATTAAATGAAGCGATTAAAAAAAATAAAAACATTTTTTTACATGCTAATGACGAAAAACAAATAGTTGATGGTATTGTTTTTCTCAAAAATATAGGAATAAAAAATATTGTCCTTGTTGGTGGAAGAGGATTGAAAAGTCAGCTAAAGATGATTAAAAGCAATAACATACCGGTAGTTCTATCTCATCCTCACAGACTTCCAACGGCTGAGGATGAAGACTTAAAACTACCCTACAAACTAGCTAGCTTGTTGATAAATGAAGGTGTTTTAGTGACAATTGATGTTCAAGGAAGTATGGAGCGAATGAATACAAGAAATCTCCCATTCTATGCTGGTAGTTTCTCTGCATACGGAGTAGAAAAAGAAAAAGCTGTTGAAATGATAACTTTAAACGCTGCAAAAATTTTAGGGATTGATGATATGATGGGTTCTCTCGAAGAAGGCAAAGATGCAACTCTTTTTATCTCACAAGGAGATGCGCTTGATATGATGACAAATAAAATATCAAGAGCTTTTGTTCAAGGACGTGAAATAAGTTTGGAATCACATCAGACAGAGCTTTGGAGAAGATATTCAGAAAAATACTCCAAATAAAAAATTCATTTAAAAATATTATAAATAAAAGTTTGAATTCAGATGAAAATGATTTCAAGTTCCTCAAATCCTGAAATTAAAAAAATAAAACTTTTAATTAGTAAATCAAGAGAAAGGAAAAAGCAAAAACTTTTTGTTGTTGAGGGTAAAAGAGAAATTTCAAGGGCATATCAATCAGGATACAAATTGGTTTCTGTTTATTATAGAGAAAATTATAGTGGGAATTATGAATGGGACAAAAAAACTCCCTCTTTTGAGGTTAAAAAGAAGTTATTTGATAAGATAACCATACGATCTGGCTCAGAAAAAATGATTGCATTGGTAAGTACTAAAGAATTAAAATTAGATCAACTTATATTAACAAAAAAAGCAAGAGTTTTAGTAATAGAGTCACCAGAAAAACCTGGCAATATTGGAGCAATCCTAAGAACTGCTGCTGCTGCTGAAATTAATGCTGTAATAATCTCTAATATAAAAACAGATATATTCCATCCAAATATTATTCGAAGTAGTCTTGGCGGAATTTTTCTACTCCAAATAGCAATTGACAGTTCAAATAGAACCATCAATTTCCTTAAAAAAAATAATATATCAATAATATCAACTTCCTCAAATGAAAAAGCTAAAAAATATAGTGAAATTAATTATAAAGCCCCATTTGCTCTAATCTTCGGGTCTGAAGATAAAGGACTTAATCCGATCTGGTTTAAAAGATCAGATCAAGTTGTTAAAATCCCTACAAATCAGACAATAGATTCACTTAACTTATCAGTTTCAGCTGGTATTTTGATTTATCATAGCTTAAATCATTAACTTTGATATACACATAATTTTTTAGTAGTGTTAGTTAGTGAGAAAATAGAAAATAAAGAAATTACCAAGCAATACAAGGAACTCCTGAGTGTTAGTTATCAAACTCTTTCAAAAGATGATAAAAAGCAAATTAGAACTGCATTTGATATTGCTGTTGATGCTCATAGAAACCAGAGAAGAAAAACAGGAGAGGCGTATATTTTTCATCCACTTGCTGTAGCAAGAATAGTTGCAAATGAAATTGGTCTTGATTCCATCTCAATAGCTGCTGCACTTTTACATGACGTTGTTGAGGATACTAAATATACAATTGAGGAAATAAAAAATAAATTGGGAGAATCTGTTGCAAAAATAGTTGATGGTCTGACTAAAATTTCCAACCTTAAGAAAGATACTGATATTTCACTTCAAGCTGAAAATTTCAGAAAAATGCTTTTAACACTTAATGATGATGTTAGAGTTATTATTATAAAAATTGCAGATCGTTTGCATAATATGCAAACTCTTGAAGTAATGCCAGAAGAAAAGCAATTAAAGACATCTTCTGAAACAATGTATATCTATGCTCCTCTTGCTCATAGAATTGGTTTGTATAATGTTAAAACTGAACTTGAGGATTTAAGTTTAAAATATACTGACTCTGAAAAATATTTCCACGTTAAAAATAAAATTGAAGAAGGAGAAAAATCTCAAATTAATTATATAAGATCTTTCTCAAACTTTATTTCCAGTACTCTTGAAAAGGAAGGTTTAAAATATTACATAAAAGGAAGAAGTAAGTCCATTTATTCTATTTACAGCAAAATGAAAATCCAAAATATACCTTTCGAAAAGGTATATGATAAATTTGCAATAAGAATTGTATATAAGTCAAATGTTAGAAATGAAAAGTTTCTTGCATGGAAGATATATTCAATTGTAACCGATCATTTTACACCCAATCCAACAAGACTTCGTGATTGGATTACTGCTCCAAAATCAAATGGATATGAGGCGCTACACATAACCGTTAATGGTCCTGATAACAAGTGGGTCGAAGTTCAGATTAGATCAGAGAGGATGCATGAAATTGCCGAAAAGGGATATGCAGCTCATTATAAATACAAAGATGGTGATCAAAAAGATTTAGGTATTGAAAATTGGATTGACAGACTTAAAGAGGTACTTGAGGACAACACTGGAAATGCTATCGATTTTGTTGAGGATTTTAAATTAAACTTATATTCAGAAGAAATATTTGTTTTTACTCCAACTGGAGAACTTAAATCCCTCCCAAAATTTTCTACAGCTCTTGATTTTGCCTTTAATATTCACACTGAAGTAGGAATGAAAACAAGAGGTGCCAGAGTTAATGATGTTTTAGTTCCTTTAAGTAGGGTTCTAAAAAGTGGTGACCAAATTGAAATAATTACCTCTGAAAATATTAAGCCAACTGCGAATTGGCTGGACTTTGTCCAAACTTCTAGAGCAAGATCAAAAATAAAATCTTCATTAAATGAAGAAAAAAAACTTATAGCAAAAGATGGAAAAGAACTTTTAAGAAGAAAACTGAAACAATTAAAAATTGTCCTAAATGAGAAAACAACAGATNGGATGTATAAATATTTTAAACTTGANAATAGTTTAGATCTTTTTTATAGNATTGGAATTGGGACTATNGAAAATAAAGATCTAAAAAGTTTTGCNTCTTATTTTAATAACAGNTTCTTTAACTTTTTTAGAAGAAAAAAAATCNCTCCGGATTCTGGTATTACAAAAAAAGATCAAAAGAAAAGACTTGATAAGCTAGTTTTTGGAAAAGAAAAANAATCTCTTTCTTATACNTTATCTTCTTGCTGNAATCCTATTTCAGGAGATTCTGTCTTTGGATTTTTGACTGTAAATGATGGCTTAAAAATCCATAAAAAAGATTGTCCTAATGCCCTTGCATTACAGTCTAACTTTGGATATAGAATTGTATCAGCTCGATGGGTGGTTTCAAAATCTGATGAATTTACTGCAGTATTAAAACTATCTGGTATAGATGACCTAGGATTGCTTAATGAAGTTACAAGATTAATATCAAATAACATGAATGTAAATATTAACAAGATAAACTTGGAGACTGAAAATGGTTTTTTTAGTGGTTTTATAAGTGTAAGCGTTAAGAATAAAAAAATTTTGGATAGATTAACAAGAAATTTGACCAAACTAAAAGGAATCGAAAAAGTCAAACGAGAATAATTTACTTATATATTTGTATCTATGAATAATCAAAATTACGAAATTGTAAAAGAGGTATTTCAAAAATTTCTGTCTAAAAAAGAAAATAGAAAAACTCCCGAGCGTTTTGCAATTCTTTATGAGATATATGATACAAAAAAGCATTTTGACATAGAATCTCTCTATATCAAAATGAAAAATAAAAACTATAGAGTAAGTAGAGCAACACTTTATAACACAATTGAACTACTTTTAGAATGCGGTCTTGTTAGAAAGCACCAATTTGGAAATGGTCAGGCTCAGTATGAAAAATCTTATTTTGACAGTCAACATGATCATTTAATTTATACTGACTCAGGAGAAGTAGAAGAGTTTTGTGATCCAAGAATTCAAAACATAAAAAATACAATAGAAGAAGTTTTTGATGTAGAGATACATAATCATTCTCTCTACTTTTATGGAACAAAAAGAAAAAAATAGCAAAAACAATAACCTAAAATGTCTGTAGATTTAATATTAGGACTTCAATGGGGAGATGAAGGTAAAGGAAAAATTGTTGATTTTCTTACTGATTCCTATGAAATTATAGCTCGTTTCCAGGGGGGGCCAAATGCAGGACATACTCTTGAGTTTGATGGAATTAAACATGTTTTACATACTATTCCTTCTGGAATATTTCATTCAAAAGTCGAAAATTTAATTGGCAATGGAGTTGTTATTGATCCTGTTATATTCAAAAAAGAAATAGAAAATCTTAATCAATTTGAAATTGATCTGTACTCCAAACTTTTAATTTCAAATAAAGCTCATATTATTTTACCAACTCATAAAATACTTGATGCTACCTCAGAAATCTCAAAGGGAAAATCAAAAATCGGATCAACCCTAAGAGGCATAGGGCCTACTTATATGGATAAAACTGGAAGAAATGGAATACGCGTTGGTGATATTTTTGAAAAGAACTGGGAAGAAAAATATGATTTACTCTGTAAAAAACATTTGAAAATAATAAATTCCTATGAGAAAAAAATAGAATTTAATCTTGAAAAAATTAATGAGGAGTTTTTTGAAGCAGTAAAAAAACTAAAACAGTTTAAAGTCATAAACAGTCAATTTTATTTGTCTAATGCTAAAAAATCTGGAAAAAAAATTCTAGCAGAAGGAGCCCAAGGAACCCTTCTTGATATTGACTTTGGAACTTATCCATACGTTACATCTTCAACAACAACTGCTGCTGGTGCTTGTACTGGATTGGGGATAGCTCCAAAAGATATAAATGAAGTTTATGGGATTTTTAAAGCCTATACTACAAGGGTTGGGAGTGGTCCATTTCCAACTGAAATTAATGATAAAGATGGAGAAATCATGGCGAAAGTAGGAAACGAATTTGGATCAACTACGGGAAGAGCAAGAAGGTGCGGTTGGCTAGACCTGGTGGCACTAAAATATGCAATTCAAATAAATGGGGTAACTCAACTTGTAATGATGAAAGGGGATGTTTTATCTAATTTTAAAAAAATTAAAATTTGTACATCTTATAACAATAAAGATAATTCAAATGATGTTTTCCCATTCAACTTATCTAAAAATGAAATTATACCAATATATACTGAGTTTCCCGGATGGGAAAAAGATATAAGTAATATTACTTCTGAAAATGAACTTCCAAAAAAATTTATGAATTATATCAATTTTATCGAAAAAGAACTGAAAATTCCAATTAAAATAATTTCTGTAGGTCCCGACAGAAAACAAACAATTTTTAGATAAGTATTTTATTGATCATAAAATAATTTTATGAAATTCTTTATTAACTTAATAAGATTAACTTCAATATTTTTTTTTCTAAGTCTTTTTTTAAATGCCCAGCAAAAGGAAAAAAAAATCATAAAAATTCTTCAAGCTGGAAGTTCCTCCCAAAATGAACTTAAATTTCCTGGAGCAAATGTTCTTTCAAAAATGGGAAATATTCGCGTTCATCTTTTTCATGAGGGAGCTCTTGTAAAATCTGACGTATCTTACTTTTATCCCAAAAAAAACTTTTTTACAGCTAAAGGAAATATCGTTTTCACTCAGGGTGATTCTTTAAAGATGACGTGTGATTACATCGAATATGATGGAGAAAAAAAAATAGCTTTTGCCAGTGGTAATGTTTTTCTTGAAAGACCTGATATGACTTTAAATACGGATTCACTAAAATTAGATAGAATGAAATCAAAAGCTTATTATGAAACAGGAGGAATAATTCGTGACGAACAAACAAAACTTACCAGCAGAACTGGAGTATACTTTATAAAGGAAAAAAAATATCGATTTATGGAAAGGGTTAACTTATACGACCCTGAATATTCAATGCAGTCTGAAAAATTAGATTATTTCACTGAACTAAATAAGGCTTTTTTTGAAGGTAAAACTAAAATAATTGGTGAAGATTATACAGTTTTGTGTGAAAGAGGAAATTATAATACAAAAATTCAAAAAGGAAGCTTTCAAAAAAATGCTATAATCTTTTATAACAATAAAGAAATTGAAGGGGATAGTCTCTTTTTTGAAAAAGAAAAAAATTATGCTTCGGCAACCAATAATGTAAAGATAACTGACTCATTAAACAAATCAATTATAAATGGTCATTTTGGAGAAATTTTCAAATTAAAAGATTCTGCAATTATTACAAAAAGAGCTGTTTCTGTTAATATTATGGAAAATGATTCTTTATATATCCATGCTGACACTTTAATTGCATTAGGTGAAGAAAAAAAAAGAAGGATAAAGGCTTTTTATGATGTTAGAATTTTCAAATCTGACATAAGAGGAAAATCAGATTCACTTATTTATAATGAAGAAAATGGAGTTATTAAACTTTTTAAAAAACCTTTCAGTGCAAAACAAATTAGATCGTTTACTAAAAGTCAAAAAAATAAAAAAAATCCAATACTATGGTTTGGTCAAAATCAGATGTCAGGAGATACAATTTTTTTGATTTCAAATGTATTAACAAGAAAACTTGATTCTCTCAAAATAAAAGGCAATGTGATGGTTATAGAAAAAGACTCTCTTAGTAATGATGGTTTCAATCAAATAAAAGGGGGTATACTTAATGGAGTATTTTCAGAAAGCAAACTTAGGGACATTGAAATAAAAAAAAATATTGATGTTATATATTATATGTACTCTGAAGAAAATAATGAGTTAATTGGTATAAATAAAACTACTTGTAGTAACTTGTTAATGAAGCTCTCTGAAAATGAAATTAAGGATATTTCTTTTTACGTTCAACCTATTGGAAAAGTTTATCCAGATAAAGACTTGCCAAAAAATGAAAGAAAATTAGAAGGTTTCATATGGAGAAATGATGAAAAACCTCAAACCATTAATGATTTATTTAGTCAAGAGGACCTTGACATAAAACTTCCAAAAATATATGGGATTAAAGAATAGAATAAACTAATATTTCATTTACTAAAATTTTGCGTAAAGATTTTTACAAATATCTAGCTAAAACAAATTCTAATCCTCTTGGAATTGAAATTAAATCTGCAAAAGGGAGTTATTTATTTGATACTAAAAATAAAAAATATCTTGACTTCATAGCTGGTGTTTCAGTATGTAATCTTGGACATTGTCATCCAAAAGTTATAAATGCAATTGAAGATCAAATTAAAAAACATTTGCATGTGATGGTTTATGGAGAATTTATTCAAAAAACTCCAACACTACTTGCTAAAAAATTAATTGATTTACTTCCTAAAAACAAAGAGTTTTTATATCTCACCAATTCCGGAACTGAGTCAGTCGAAGGAGCAATTAAGTTAGCAAAAAGAGTAACTAAACGATATGAAATTATTTCAGCAAAAGAATCTTATCATGGAAGTACACAGGGATCTTTGAGTGTTTTAGGTATTGAATCTCAAAAAAAAGCATATAGACCTCTTATACCATTTTCGAAACTTATAGAATATAATAATGAAAATGACATCAATAAAATAACTGATAAAACTGCTGCAGTTATTCTAGAAACTATTCAGGGAGGAGCAGGTTTTATTCTTCCAAAAAATAATTATTTAAGAAAAGTTAAGTCAAGATGTGAAGAAGTGGGCGCCTTACTTATATTGGATGAAATTCAAACAGGTTTTGGACGTACAGGAAAATTCTTTGGCTTTGAATTATTTAATGTGAATCCAGATATCATTGTTTTAGGCAAAGCAATGGGTGGAGGCCTCCCAATTGCTGGATTTATTTCTTCTAAAAAGTTTATGAGGAAATTTGAAAGTAATCCTATGTTAGGACATATAACCACATTTGGCGGAAATCCAATTTCTGCAGCTGCAGGATTAGCTACTGTTAAAGAAATTTTAAATTCAGATTTAATGTCTAAAATCCCTAAAAAAGAAGAAATTTTCAGAAAAAATTTAATCCATCCAAAAATTGTAAAAATTCAAGGAACTGGATTAATGCTGGCTCCTATCTTAAAAAATAATGAAGAAGCAAGAAAATTAATTTATAAGTGTTTGGAGAAAGGGCTTTTATTGTTTTGGCTTCTTTGGGAAAAAAAAGCTGTAAGAATTTCTCCTCCTTTGACAATATCTGAAAATGAAATAGTTAAGGGATGTAAAATTATATGTCAATCTTTAGATGAGATATAGCTGTTAATTAATTTGTTGAAAATAAAATTTAATAATAACTATTCACAGATAATATCTTCTCTAATTTTAGGTATAAATAATTTTACCGTTGAACAGTTTCTTTCAAGAAAAAAATCCTTCAATAAATAAGTTTGAGCAAATGCTGAAAACTAATAAAGTTCTTTTCTTTGATGGAATTGAATTTGAAAATATTATTCTGCATTATATTGATCATGGAAAATTTAACCTTGCAAAAAAAGCTTTATCAATAGGAATGGATCAACATCCAAAAAATATTGAGCTAATGCTGCTAAAGAGTGAAATATTACTATTTGAAGGGGCATTTAAGGATGCTGAAAAATTATTAGTTGAAATTGAAATTTTATCTCCAGAAAATGAGGAAATTTATGTACAAAGAGCAAGTATATTTTCTAAAAAGAAAAAACACAAGTTAGCGATAGCACTCCTTTATAAAGCTTTAACGGTTACTGAAAATCCTATTGAAATAAATAATTTAATTGGAAATGAATATCTCTTTATTGAAAATTTTAATAAGGCAAAAGAATATTTTATAAGATGCTTAAATGAAAATCATGAAGATTACCAATCTTTATATAACCTTCTTTATTGTTTTGAAAAGTTAAATCAAATAAATGAAGCTAAAATTTTTCTTAAAGAATTTATTGATTCTGATCCTTACAACGAAATTGCATGGCATCAATTAGGAAAGCTATATATTAAGTTAAATGAATATGACAAGGCAATGTCTGCATTTGATTTTTCTATAATTAGCAATGAAAGTTATTGCAGTGCATACATTGAAAAAGGAAAATTACTTGAAAAAGTTGACAACTATCAGGAAGCAATTAAAAATTATCAAATATCATTTAAATTAAATAGTCCTAATGCCTTCATTAGCCATAGAATTGGTCTTTGTCATATGAAATTAGGTAACTCAACACTAGCCATGAATTTTTTTGAGAAATCAATTCAATTAGAACCGAATCATGAACAAAGTTGGATTGACCTAATAAACCTTTTACAAAGAAATAATGAACTACTAAAATCACAATTATACGTTAGAAGATCATTGGAAGTAAATGGTGACAGTATTGAATTATGGAGAAAAAGTGCTGAAATTAATTTCAAAATTAAATTTTATAATGATGTTTGTACTGCGTGTGAGCACATTGACTCCATTGGAAACCATAGTCTTAAGACCTGGAAGTTTTGGGTTGATTCAATGATTTATCTTAAAAACTGGGATAGTGCACACAAGATAGGTTTAAGAGCAAGTAAATCATTTCCAAATAATTCATCCTTACTTTTAAGAGTTGCAGGATGTAAAATAAGACTAGGTAAAAAAAAAGAGGGGCATAATATTATAAAAGAAACTATCAAAAGAAAAAATATTACAAATCAAATCAGAAAAAAGATCAATGCTTTTTTTCCTGAACTCTTAAATTTTAATCTGTAAAAATTTTGTAATTTTTAATTTACAGATAGAACTTTTTTACTTTTGTCAAAAGTTTATACTTATTTTTTTGAAAAAGAAAACAATTCTTCTTTTCTGTAAAGGCATGTTAATGGGAACTGCTGATTTGATTCCAGGAATATCTGGAGGAACAATTGCATTAATTACAGGCATATATAAAGATCTTTTAGCTTCAATTGATAGCTTAAATTATAAAAATCTAAGTTTAATTAAAGGTGGCAATTTAAAAAAGCTTTGGGAAAGTATTAATGGTGACTTTTTAGTTACTATTTTCTCTGGAATTATTATAAGCATTCTAGCTTTTTCTTATTTAATTGATTGGTTAATTAAAAATCAACCGATTCAACTATGGTCATTTTTCTTTGGTGTTCTTATAACCAGCATTTTTTTTCTAAAAAAGCTAGTTTTTAATTGGAATTTTTATAGTACAATATTTTTGATAATTGGTATTTTAATTTCATATCAGTTAACCTCATTGCCTTTAAAAGCAGATGACACAACTTTA
This sequence comes from Flavobacteriaceae bacterium, assembly GCA_002728855.1. Lineage (GTDB taxonomy): Bacteria > Bacteroidota > Bacteroidia > Flavobacteriales > Flavobacteriaceae. Next base: position 20,670 of record PBWA01000021.1, on the reverse strand, counting down.
TTATATTTATTTTTTTGTGGTATTATGGGTTCTATTGCAATGATTTTACCTGGAATTTCCGGAGCCTATATCTTTTTGATTCTTGGTGTTTACCAAACACTACTAAATTCAATAAAAATGATAACTAAGGTTTGGTCCTCTTTCAACTGGGATATTTTTACTGAAACATTTTTAATTCTTTCTGTTACTGGTCTTGGATTTATTATTGGACTTAGAATTTTTGCAAGTATTTTGAAAAATTTGATTGAAAAATATAATGATAAAACCATGCCTCTATTAATTGGATTAATGATTGGTAGTTTACAAAAAATTTGGCCATGGCAGGAAATAGTGAATATCAATTTAAATAATGAAAAGTATTTATATTCAAAAGCTATTCTACCATCTACTTATGAAGGTAATCCTGAAATATTAACATCATTGATAGTAATGATTACAGCTATTTTACTTACTATATTTTTGGGTTCTAAAAATTTAACTTTAAAAAAATGATTAATCTTAAAATTTCCAGCCATATGCAAAATATTATTGTCCTTTTCTTAAAAGGCGTAGCTATGGGTGCAGCTAATAAAATTCCTGGGGTTTCAGGGGGTTTTATTGCCTTTATACTTGGATTTTATGAAAAACTAATACACTCATTAAAAAAAATAAATCATAAGGCTTTTTCAAAATTATTTAATGAAGGGATAAAAAGTTTCAACTATTATATTAATGGAAGTTTTTTAGTTTTTATTTTTTTAGGAGTTGTTTTTAGCTATTTCAGTGTATCATTATTATTGGACTATCTTTTAGATAATTTTGAAACTGAGCTATTTGGGGTATTTTTTGGCTTAATTTTAGGTTCAATTCTTGTTATAGTTAATGATGAAAAAGAATTTAATTATAAAACCGTTATAGCTTTACTTGTAGGGCTTACGATGGGATTAGCAATAAGTTTTTCAAAAATTTTGCCTGAAAACGACAATTTACTTTTCGTATTTTTTTGTGGGATAATTAGTGTTTCTGGAATGACTATACCAGGACTTTCTGGATCATTTTTATTAATAATACTTGGCAACTACTCTCTTCTTTTAGTTGATTCTGTTAACTCAATATACTATACTGCTAAAGATTTAATCCAACTTAACTTTAATTTTTTAAATGATAATGAGAGAATTCATTTGCTGAAAATTATTTTTGTTTTCACCCTAGGATCAGTGACTGGATTAGTACTTTTTTCTAATTTGCTGAGCTACCTTCTTAAAAAGCACAAAGAAATTACTAATTTTTTAATTATTGGATTTATAACTGGTTCCCTAAGAACTGTTTGGCCATGGAAAATTAAATTTTTTGATACCTTAGAAGATGGAAAAATAATATATAATTCTGCAGGAAATCCAATAATTAATGATTATAAATTTTTTATGCCAGATTTCAATTTAACCCAAACATGGTTAGTCATTTTATTTATATTTTTGGGTGCTGTATTAGTTTTTTTTCTTAGCAGATATGGAGAAAAAAAAAATGAATAAATATATTTATGGTCTTATAGGTAAAAACATTAACTACTCTTTTTCTAAAAAATATTTTTTAGAAAAATTTAGTAAAAGTCAGTTAAATAATTCTACATATAAAAACTTTGACATTGAGTGCATTGATTTAGTTAGACCAATATTGAAAAATAAAAACATTTGTGGATTAAATGTTACTATTCCATACAAGAAAAAAATAATACCATATTTAGATAAAATTTCAAATAAAGCAAAAAAAATTGGTGCTGTAAATACAGTTTTTTTTGATAAAAAGGGAAACTCCGTTGGTTATAATACTGATTCGCATGGATTTCAAAAGGCCTTAATAGAAAAATTAAATGAGATTCCAAAGTATGCCCTTATTCTTGGTACAGGGGGTGCTTCTCAAGCAGTTTCTTACTCGTTGCAAAAAATGGGGATTCAATTCAAAGTAGTTTCAAGAAATACAGGTAAAAATTTTATTAATTACAATGACATAAATAAAGATATAATAGAAACTTATCGGCTGATAATTAATACAACTCCACTGGGTACATATCCTAAAATTAATGATATCCCTCCTCTACCGTATCATTTAATTAATAAATCTAATATTTTATATGATTTAATTTATAATCCTAAAGAAACATTATTTTTGAAAAATGGAAAAGATAGGGGTTGCATAACTATTAATGGATATAAAATGCTTGTTTATCAAGCAGAAAAGTCCTGGCAGATATGGAATAAATAACTTAATTTATATTTTTTTTGTAATTTTTGTTTGAAAACTCAATTAAACTATAATAAAAAGGGTCTATGGATAAATTAAATTCTGATTCAACTTCTAAAAAAAATAAGGTCCTAGACAAAGTAGATTTTAAAAACTATGATTTTAAATCTTTGATTGATCATTTTGAACTTTTATTGAGTAATGAAAGCTGGAAAAATAGATTAAAAGAAGTTCAAAATCTAGTAAATATCTTTGAAACAAAATACAAAAATGAATTTCTCTCAGCAAAATTAGATTNTATAAAANAAGGTGGAAATGAGATNGATTTTAGATTTCTTCCTGAATATAAAATCAAGTTTGATGAGATTTTTAGAGANTACAGAAGGAGNAAAAAAGTCTTATTTAAAGAACGAAAAAATAATCAAAAAGANAATCTTGAAAAAAAACTTAAATTAATTGAAGATCTTAAAGCGCTTATAAATATTGAAGAAAACATTAACAGTACATACAAAAAATTTAAGAATATTCAAGAAAATTGGCATAAAATAGGTCCAGTACCAAATTCTCATAATCTTAATTTGTGGAAAACCTATAAACACCATACAGAAATTTTTTATGATTTTTTACACTTAAATCGAGAATTAAGAGAAATTGATTTTAAGCATAATTATGATGAAAAAGTTAAAATTATTGAAAAGGCTGAAGCTCTTGTTAATTCTAATGACATTTTTAAGGCATCAAGAGATCTTAACTCACTGCACAGACATTGGAAAAATGAACTTGGCCCAGTAGCTAAAGAACATAATGATAGTCTTTGGAAGAGATTTCAAATTGCATCAAAATCAATACATTTAAAAAGACAAGAATTAAATAAAAATTATGATAGCATTTTAAATGACAACTATCAAAAAAAACTATCTCTTATCAAAAAAATGGAAGAAATTAAAAATTCTAAACCATCAAATTTTAAGGACTGGCAAAAAAATTTAGATGAACATAATAAGGTTAGGCTAGAATTTCAAGAAATTAGTCCACTTAGAAAAAATGAAAGTAAAGAAACATGGAATCAATTCAGAAAAATAAACAAGGAAATAAATAGAAATAAAAATTCTTTTTTTAAAGAACAAAAAAAAATACAAAAAAATAATATCAATCAAAAAAAAGATCTAATTGATAAGGTGAGAAAAATACTTGAAAAAGAAGATTGGTCTAATCGAAGTGAGGAAATAAAGTCGATTCAGAAAGAATGGACTAAAATTGGCTTTATCTCAAAAAATATTTCACAAAAATTATGGACTGAATTCAATTCCAGTTGCAATCTCTTTTTTGAAAGATTAAAAAAGGGATATAAAAAAATTAGTGTAGAAGAAGAAAAAATATTAAAGAAAAAAGATGAATTCATATCTTCACTTGACAAAGAAAAAATGCCTGGAAAAATAGAGGATTTAAAAGAATTTATAAATGAAAAATGGCAAGATTTTAATTCTATTGGGAGTTTAAAATATTCTGCTAATTTAGTTTCATTTAACAATTTTTCAACAGCTTTAAACAAATTAATTGATGGTTTAAAACTTAAAAAATTAGATAATGAATCTATTAAATTTAATATTAAACTATTAGGTATTGAAAAAGATCCTATGAAAATAAAAAATGAATTGATAATTCTAAAAAGAAAAATTGAAGATATTAACTCTAAAGTTCTTCAGCTAGAAAACAACATTGACTTTTTTTCTGATTCGAGCAGTGAAAACCCGCTAATAAAAGAAGTATTGGAGAAAATTAATGATCACAAAATTAAATCCCATTTTTTAGATGATTGTTTATCAAGATTGAAGTCAATAGAAAGAAAGATGAATAAAAACTTAGAAACTAAAAAAATAAATTCAGAAAATAATTAACTGCTCTTTACTTGTTCCCATAATAAGTTTAGTTCTGTAATATCCATTTCACTCAAAATAAGTCCCTTTTCTTTTATCAAAACTTCCATTTCTTCAAAGCGCTTGATAAATTTCTTATTGGATTTTTCAAGTGCTAATTCAGGATCTATATCCAAAAATCTAGCATAATTTACAATTGAAAATAAAAAATCACCAAATTCTAATTCAGATAGGTTTTTATCCTTTTTAATGATTTCATCTTTTAATTCAAATAATTCTTCATCAATTTTGCGGACGATTCCATCTTTATTTTTCCAATCAAAACCAACTCCTGAAACTTTTTGTTGAATTCTATATGCTTTAATTAAGGCTGGAAGTTTACTTGGAACTCCTTTTAAAACGCCATTAGACTTTTTAAGTTTTATTGACTCCCAATTTTTTACTACCTCCTCAGAAGTCTTAAATTCTTTATCTCCAAAAACATGGGGATGCCGATCAACTATTTTTTCTGAAATATGATAAATGACATCATTAATATCAAATAATTTTTTTTCACTTCCTATTTTTGCATAAAATATTATATGTAAAAGTATATCTCCTAATTCATTTTTAACATCATCCCAGTTTTTACTTATGATTGCATCAGCAAGTTCATAAGCCTCCTCAATTGTTAAATTTCTCAAACTTTCAAATGTTTGTTTTCTATCCCAAGGACACTCCACGCGAAGTTTATCCATTATTTCAACCAATCTTTTAAATGAATCCATTTTTATTTATTAGACTTATTTATTTTTTTTAATTTGAGAAAACATTTTATAATCAGTTAAAATTTTACCTCTAGCAACATCATCTAATTTACCTTTTATTAATCTTTTTTTAAGAGAACTTAATCTGTCAGTGAATAAAATTCCCTCTAGATGATCATATTCGTGTTGAACTACCCTGGCCCTTAATCCATTAAGAACTAATGTTTGGTTTTCAAAATTTTGATTTAAAAAATTAATCTTTATGGTTTCTTTTCTAGAAACATCTTCTCTAACTTCAGGAATACTTAAACAACCCTCATTAAAACTCCAAAATTCTCCTGATTCTTCTATTATTTGAGGATTAATAAATATTTTTTTAAAAGACTCTAATTCTTGGGACTCGTTTTTATTTAAATTCTGATCCTCTGAAAAAGGTTTAGTATCTACAATAAAAAGACGTATGGATTTTCCTATTTGGGGAGCAGCCAAACCAACACCACTAGCTGAATACATAGTTTCCCACATATCTTTTATTAAGGAGTTTAAATCTTTATAGCTATTATCAATAGATTTAGCCCTTTGTTTTAAAATAGGAGATCCATATGCTAAAATTGGCAGTATCAAGATTTATTTTTTTTAGATTCCAAATAAGATTGCAAAATTATTGCAGCACTTATTTTGTCTATAAGATCTTTGTTCATTCTTTTCTTTTTATTTATCCCACTTTCTTTTATAAAATTAAAAGCAATTTTGGAGGTATATCTCTCGTCGTATCTTTCAATTAATATTGAAGGAAAACTTAGACGTAATAAATTAATAAAAGAAGATATTTCACTTTCAATACTAGATGCACTGCCATCTTTTTGTTTAGGTTCTCCTATTATAAATTTATCTATAGGGTTTTGTTGATTAAATTTATATAAATAAGATATTATTTCTTTAGTTTTGACAGTTTCTAATGCACTTGCAATTATTTTTTTAACATCAGTTGTAGCTAATCCCGTCTTTTTTGAACCATAATCAATACTAATGAATACACCCATTGATTTTTTTTGAATTAAATTTTTAATTAAAATTTATTTTTATATTCAAAAGTATTGAATTAAGTAATTTTGAAAAAAAAATAAAATGGAAAAAATAATTGAACGTGCATGGGAAAATAGATCTTTAACTGAAAAATTAGAAACCAAAGAAGCTGTTTTTAAAGTTATTGGTCAATTAGATAAAGGTAAGATAAGAGTAGCTAACAAAAAAAAAGGGAATTGGATAATTAATGATTGGGTCAAAAAAGCTATTATTTTATATTTTACAATACAAAAAATGGAAACCTATAAAGTAGGTCCACTAGAGTTCCATGATAAAATTCCACTAAAGAATAAATTTAAAGAGAAAGAAGTAAGAGTAGTTCCTAACGCTATAGCAAGATTTGGCTCTTATGTGTCAAAAAATGTAATTATGATGCCGAGTTTTATTAATATAGGAGCATACGTTGACTCCGGAACAATGATTGATACCTGGGCAACAGTTGGAAGTTGTGCGCAAATTGGCAGAAATGTTCACTTGAGTGGTGGTGTAGGAGTTGGTGGAGTTTTGGAGCCGCTGCAAGCAGCTCCTGTAATAATTGAAGATAACGCATTTATTGGATCAAGGTGTGTGATAGTTGAAGGAACTCATATTGGCAAGGAAGCTGTGTTGGGAGCAAATGTAATAATTACATCCTCTACTAAAATTATAGATGTAACCTCATCTAAAAAAAATGAGTTTAATGGAAAAGTTCCTGAAAATTCAGTTGTAATTCCTGGCACATATAAAAAGACTTTTCCTGCAGGTGATTTTCAAGTGCCCTGTGCACTAATAATTGGAAAAAGAAAAGAAAGTACAAATAAAAAAACTTCTCTAAATGATGCGCTAAGAGAATATAATATTTCTATATAATTCATGAATTTAATATTGAAAAATCAAAATATTGAAATAAATAAATCGGTTAATTTTCTTAAAAATGGAAAGTTAATATTATATCCTACTGATACTGTCTGGGGGATTGGATGTGATGCAACTTCCTCAATAGCTATTGAAAACTTATACAAATTAAAAAAAAGAGATGAAAATAAAGCTCTTATATGTCTTGTAAACAGCTACAAAATGATTGAGTCATATATACCAAAAATTTCAATTGATCAATTATCCTATTTAAAAAGTAAATATCCAACAACTGTTATCTTTGAAAATTCAGTTGGTATTTCAGAGAAAGCTTTAGGAGAAAAAAAATCAATTGCAATGAGAATACCAAAACATGATTTTTGTGATAAACTAATCACAAAATTTGGTAAGCCAATAATATCAACATCTGCTAATATTTCAGATAAATCATCACCATCAAGCTTTTGTCAAATTGAAAATGAAATTTTGGATGGTGTTGACTATGTCGTAAATTTGGAAAGAGAAAAGTCATCAAAAGCAACTTCCAAAATTATCAAAATAGATTCATCAGGTAAAGTCATTGTTATTAGACCCTAAAAATATTCAAAGTGAATTTCAAGAATATACTTAATAATCCAATTTTTAAAATCCTTAAAGAGTCAGTTGCTGAAATTGGACTCAAGTCATATATAGTTGGAGGTTATGTTAGAGATCTTATAATAAAAAACTCAAATAAAAAAGATATTGATATTGTTGTAGTTGGTTCTGGAATTGAATTAGCAAAAAAAGTTAAAAAAAAATTAAATAACACCAATAAGATTCAAATCTTTAAGTCCTATGGAACAGCAATGCTAAAATGGAATGATGTAACTATGGAATTTGTTGGATCCAGAAAAGAATCTTACTCAGATAGTAGTCGTAATCCAAAAATTTCTTTTGGAACACTCCAAGAAGATCTTCTAAGAAGAGATTTTACCATAAATACAATGGCCATAAGTCTTAATGAAGAAAATTACGGAAATTTAATTGATCCATTTAAAGGTGTTTTAGATCTTAAAAATCAAATTATTAAAACACCATTAGATCCTCTAAAGACTTTTTCTGATGACCCTTTGAGAATGCTTCGTGCAATTAGGTTTTGTAATCAATTAAACTTTAAAATTGAAGCCAATTCACTTAAAGCAATTACCCAAAATTCAGATAGGATTTCAATAATAACTAATGAAAGAATCGTTGATGAATTAAATAAAATTCTTGAATGTAAAAAGCCTTCAACAGGATTTATAATTCTTGAAAAAACAGGTTTGTTAAAAAAAATAATTCCTGAGCTAAGTAATTTAAAAGGTGTTGATGAAATTGAAGGGAAAACACATAAGGAAAATTTCTTTCATACACTTGAGGTTGTTGATAATATTTCAAGACATACTGATAATTTATGGCTTAAATGGGCTGCCCTCCTTCATGATATAGGAAAACCCTTAACTAAAAAGTTTAATAAAAAAGTAGGATGGACTTTTCATGGTCATGAATCAGTTGGAGCTAAAATGGTTTATCAAATTTTTAAAAGGTTAAAAATGCCTCTTAATGATAAAATGAAATATGTTCAAAGGCTAGTTTTTATGAGCTCAAGGCCTATTATATTATCTGAAAACGAAGTTACAGATGCAGCAGTTAGAAGATTAGTTTTTGATTCTGGAGAATTATTGGAGGATTTAATTTGTCTTTGCGAAGCTGATATAACAACTAAAAACCCTAAAAGATTTCTTCAATATCATGAAAATTTTAAAATTATACGTGAAAAAATAAATATTGTTGAAGAAAGAGATAGAATTAGAAACTTTCAACCTCCTATTAGTGGAAAAAAAATAATGGCTTATTTTGGAATAGAGCCTTGTGATAAAGTTGGAATAATAAAAGAAACTATTAAAGAAGCTATTTTAGAGGGTGAAATTTCAAATAAGTACTCAGATGCTTTGACTTTGATGAAAAAAAAAGGTTTAGAAATGGGATTAAAACCAAATGAAAATAAGTTATAATAAATTAGTAAAAATATCTTTGATTTTAATTTTTACTGTTATTTTTGCAGGATCAGTTGTTAGAATGACTGGAAGTGGAATGGGTTGTCCTGATTGGCCTAAATGCTTTGGATATCTTATCCCTCCAATTGAAAGATCTCAATTAGATTGGAAAAAATCACACCGTTACAAAAAAGGAGAAATTATCATAAAAAATAAAACCTTAAGAGTTGCAAAAAACGATTTTGTCTCCTCAAGTATTTATGAGGAAGAAAATTGGAGTTTATATACTAAACATGATTATGCTGATTTTAATGCAAGTCATACATGGATAGAATACATAAATAGACTTTTAGGAGCTTTATCAGGTATTGTAATACTTTTTATGACAATTACTTCAATTAAATTCTACAAGATCAACAAAAAAATAATTCTTATTTCTATTCTTGTTTTATTTGGACTTATTTTTGAAGCCTGGTTAGGTAAGGAGGTTGTTGATTCAAACCTAAAACCCTTCAAAGTTTCAATCCATTTAATAGGGGCTTTAATTATTGTATTTGGACTTACCCTGTTAACCTACTTAACTGATAAAAAAATTGAATCAATTAAAACAAACCCAATAATAAATAAGTTTTCTATATTATTACTAGTTATGACTTTCTTTGAGATTATTCTCGGAATTCAAGTACGTGAGTTTGTAGATTCTAAAATAGATTTAAAAGGTAATTCAGCAATGAACATTTTCCCTTTTGAGTTTGATGTCCATAGGAGCTTTTCATTATTAATTGTTGGACTCAATATTTATTTCTACAGGAAATTAAAAAAAATGAAATTAATTTTACCCATTTACAATTTTATATTATTTTTAATTGGATTAGAGATAATCATTGGAATTTCAATGTTCTACTTTAGTTTTCCATTTCTTTCTCAGCCTCTCCATTTATTAGTGGCTTCTCTTTTATTTGCTTCCCAATCTTTTGTAGTTTTCAAATTAAATATAAAAAAATGAGTAAAATATACAGAATTAGAGCTATACTGGATGATACAGAAGATATTATAAGAGACTTTGAAATTGAAGCAAATTCAAGTTTAAATGATTTGCATGATTATATTAATAAATCATTTGGTTTTAGTGGGACTGAGTTAGCGTGTTTCTATAAATCAAATTCAAAATGGGAACAAGGCGAAGAACTTCCATTAATAGATTTAAATGAGGAAAATCAATCACTAGCAAAGANTTCAATAAATGANATTTTAACTAGATAGTTTAAAACAACTCATATATGTTTATGATTTTTTTAAACTATGGACTTTTTATATTCAAGTAGTAGAAGAGGTTGAAATAGTTGAAAATCAAAATTATCCTAGATTAATTTTCTCTCATGGCAAAATAAATGAATCAAAGCTTAAGAATGATTTTTAGGGGCTTTTTAAAAAAGTTTACTTAAACTAACATTCTCATAATTTCTGACTAAAAAATTAAAAGTTGCCTCCATTAAATCTCCCATTGATTTACTTTTTTTAAAACTTGAATCTTTTGTGTAATTAAAAATTTCAATTTTTAATTTTTCAAGATTTTCAGGAAGAGATAGCTTTTGATTTTTCATTATAGAAATAAGATTATCAATTCTTTTGTTAAAACTAATAAGTCTCTTTGCTATAATTGATCTTTCCTCAATTTTATATTGAACAATTGAACTCCTATTTAATTTTTCTCTTACAATTTCCATAATTGGAAAATTCTCCTTGAAAAATTGAGGTCTATAAACAGAAAAGCTACCCTCAAAGCATTGCTGGTCAAAATCTATCGCTCTTATTTTATAAATTACTTGATCAAAATCATGAATTGGAATAACAACGTAATTATATGATCTCATATCACCGAGTAATCTAACCATAGTTCTTTCATTAAATTTTACATATTCCTTTGCAATTTGAGTTTTCTCTAAATCACTACAACTATCCAGATTTTCTTTTATAAATATATCCCCAGGAATCCCTGAAATATGTTCCTCAATTAGTGAATTATTATTAACTAAAAAATTAAGATTGTAAGGTGATAACATATGTTCTAATTCTAATCCAAAAATTCTTGATGAATCAGTTCTTTTAACATAGAAATATGTGAAATTATCATTGAGTATGTTTCTTATTTTAATTCTAAATGGTTTAGAGTTTCCGAACGTACAATAATCTATACTGTCTACACTTAGAAATGGAATTGAGGAATCATTACCATCTGAATGGAGTATCGTATATATTTTTTTTAAAATAAAATCTATTTCTTTTCGTTCATTATCAGTATAAAAAACCCTAACCCAAAAGGTATCATTATCATTTTTATCAAGAACTGAGACTGATCCAGAAAATCTTAATAAATCTTCATAAAAAATTGAACCACTAATCCATCGATTATAGTCTTTGAGATATTTTGATAATTTAATAGAAATTGGATAAAACGGTTTCTTTTTTGAAATTAGCTTTTCATTCATAGATTTTTTTTTAAAAATACTACCTTTTACATAAAAATTATATTTTAGTTAAATGCAGTTCAAAGTTGAATCAAAATTTTCTCCAACTGGTGATCAGCCTGAGGCGATAAAACAGATTGTCAAAAGCTTCTCAAATGGCGAAGAAAAAATTGTTCTTCAGGGAGTTACTGGCTCAGGAAAAACTTTTACAGTAGCAAAAATTATTGAAAGTCTTAAATATCCAACTCTAGTTTTAGCTCATAATAAAACCCTTGCAGCACAATTATACTCGGAATTTAAAAGTTTTTTCCCAAACAATTGTGTTGAATATTTTGTTTCTTACTATGATTATTATCAACCAGAAGCATATATCCCAACGACAGGGACCTACATTGAAAAAGACCTGTCAATTAATGAAGAAATTGAAAAACTGAGATTAAGTACTGTTTCATCTTTACTTTCAGGGAGAAAAGATGTGATTGTTGTTGCTTCCGTATCATGCTTATATGGCATTGGAAATCCTAATGAGTTTAAAAAAAATGTAATAAATATTTCAAAGTCCAAACCTTTATCGAGAAATAACTTATTGAAATACCTTGTTCAAGGACTATATTCTAGGGTAGAAAGTGATTTAAATCGAGGAAACTTCAGAGTTAAAGGAGATATAGTCGATATTTTTCCAACATACTCAGACGTATATTACAAAATTGAATTATTCGATAACCAAGTTGAATTAATAAACTCTTTTGACCCGGAAGATGGTCAAAAATTAGAAGGATTTGAGAGTTTAGATATATACCCCGCTGAAATTTTTGTTTCTTCCCCAGATATTATGAAAAGTGCAATTATTAAAATTCAAGATGATCTAATTGATCAAATTAATCATTTTGAAAAAATTGGCTCCCCTTTGGAGGCAACTAGGATAAAAGAAAGAACCGAATATGATATTGAAATGATCAAAGAACTTGGGTATTGTTCGGGTATTGAAAATTATTCAAGGTATCTTGATGGAAGAAGTCCAGGCAGTCGCCCATTTTGCTTAATTGATTATTTTCCAAATGACTATATAATGGTGATTGATGAAAGTCATGTTAGCATTCCTCAAGTTCATGCAATGTATGGAGGAGATAGAAGTCGTAAAGAAAATCTGGTTGAATATGGATTTCGTTTACCATCTGCACTTGATAATAGACCTCTTAAATTTGAAGAATTTGAAAATTTACAACAAAAAGTACTTTACGTTAGTGCAACTCCATCAGATTATGAGCTAAGAAAAACTGATGGATTTCTAGTAGAGCAAATTATCAGGCCTACTGGATTAATTGATCCGAAAATAGAAGTTCGACCATCTAAAAATCAAATTGACGACCTAATTGAAGAAATCCAACTTAGAACTGAAAAAAATGAACGAGTACTAATTACTACTTTAACTAAAAAAATGGCTGAAGAGTTAGCAAAATATCTTCTAAACATATCAATTAAATGTAGATACATACACAGTGATATTGATACAATTGAAAGAGTTGAAATTATGCATGAATTAAGAAAAGGTATAGTAGATGTTTTGATTGGTATTAATTTATTGAGAGAGGGATTAGACCTACCTGAAGTTTCTCTTGTAGTAATTTTAGATGCAGATAAAGAGGGCTTTCTTAGAAGCCATAAAGCATTGATACAAACTATTGGGAGAGCAGCAAGAAATATTAACGGAAAGGCTATAATGTATGCAGATAAAATTACAAATAGCATGAAAAAAACAATTAATGAGACAAACTATAGAAGAGAAAAACAAACAAACTATAACCTTGTTAACAATATTACTCCAAAAGCAATAAAAAAATCTCTTAAAAATTTATTAGAAAAAAAGTTGAATACTGATCACAAAGAAAAGTTTGATATTGGAGAGAATGTAAAGTCCAAAATTAATGATTTAAGCAAAAAGGAGCTTGCGAGGGAAATTAAAAATATTAGAGCAAAAATGGAAAGTGCAGCATTAGATCTAGACTTTATAGAAGCTGCAAAATATAGAGATTTATTATCTGAATTAATTAAAAGAAAAAAAAATGGTGCCTAAAGCACCATTTTTATATTCTTTGGATATTAACTAATTTTCACTATTTTTTTTGAAGAGGATATAGACTCTTTTAATTTAGGTAAAAATACATGTAAAACTCCATTCAAATACTTAGCAGAGATCTTATCTCTATCAACAATTTTTGGAATTTTAAAAGATCGCTTAAATTCATTATAACTAAATTCATGTAATGGAAAAGTCTCCTTGTTATCTAACTCATTACTTTTAGTCATTACATCTGAGATAGATAAAACATCATTCTCAAATTCAATTAAAAAATCTTTCTTTGTTTTACCAGGAATTGCCATTTGTAATTCATAAGAATTGTCTTTTTCTTTTATATTAACAGCAGGTAAAAAATTGTTTGTATTAACAATATTATAATTATTTATTCCAAAAAAATCCTCTAGGATAGATGGAAATATAGATGTTTTTCTTTCAATTAAATTCATAATAAAAAATTTTAAATTAAACTTTTATTAGATAGTAATCAAAACTAATACCATTTAACTAATAGTGACAATTAGTCATTTTTTTGAAAAAAAACATGTCATTTTGTCTTATAATAAGACTTTTTGCACTTTTTCTGCAGCCTCATCAAAGGCAATTGCAGCAATTACATTAAGTTTAGATTTTTCAATTAAATCCTTAGCGAGACCAGAGTTAGTTCCTTGTAACCTAACAATAATTGGGACTTTTATTTCGTCACCCATATTTTTATATGCCTCAATAATTCCATTTGCAACTCTATCGCATCGAACTATTCCTCCAAAAATATTTACTAAAATAGCTTCCACAGCTGGATCTCTTAAAATTAATCTAAATCCAGTTTCAACTCTTTCTGCATCAGCGGTACCGCCAACATCTAAAAAATTTGCAGGTGATCCTCCAGACTGCTTAATAAGGTCCATTGTAGCCATTGCCAAGCCAGCACCATTAACCATACATCCAACATTTCCATCAAGATCCACATAGTTTAAACCAACTTCTTTAGCTTCAATTTCAATAGGATTCTCTTCGCTTAAATCTCTCAAGCTCTCATATTCTTTATGACGAAATAAAGCATTATCATCCAATGTCATCTTTGCATCAACTGCAATTATTTTACTATCAGATGTTTTCAAAACAGGATTAATTTCAAAAAGCGTAGCATCAGATTTTAAATAAGAATTATAAAGACACGTAATAAATTTGGTCATCTCTTTAAATGCAATACCTGAAATCCCAAGATTGAAAGAAATATTTCTCGCTTGGAAAGGCAATAATCCATAATTAGGATCAATTTCCTCAGTATATATAAGATGAGGTGTTTTTTCTGCAACTGTTTCAATATCCATGCCTCCCTCAGGCGAATACATAATCATATTTCTCCCAGTTGACCGATTCAACAAAACAGAAACATAAAATTCTTCTGGATCACTTTCTCCTGGATAATATACATCTTCCGCGATTAAAACTAAATTAACTTTTTTTCCCTCTGGAGGAGTTTGAGGAGTTACAAGATTCATCCCGATTATATTATCAGAAATAGATTTAACTTCATCTAAACTTTTAGCTAGTTTAATTCCACCTCCTTTACCTCTTCCTCCTGCATGGACTTGAGCCTTTACAACATGAATCTTTGTCCCTGTATCCTCAGTTAATTTGATAGCTGCTTTAACAGCTTGATCAGTATTAGAGGCTGTTATACCTCTTTGAACAGTGACTCCTGACTCAGCCAAAATCTCCTTAGCTTGATACTCATGTACATTCATATAATTAGTTTAAATCAAAAATAATAAATCATCACAATAAAACATATCAAAGAAAAATTATATTTGTTTGATTTATAACAAATTGTTTTAATATTTTAAAATTGATATTTATTTTCTTTTTAGTTACATATAAACATTACATTCGCACTTAAATTATATGAAAAATTGAAGGAAAAATTTTTAATAGAAATAGCAAATGAATACGGGTCTCCAATTTATGTGTATGATGCAAAAATAATTTCTGCTCAATACAGAAGATTAGTATCCTCATTTTCTAAAATAAAATCGTTAAAGATCTGCTATGCAGCAAAAGCTTTATCGAATATTTCTATACTAAGTTTTATCCGTTCACTCGGAGCTGGTTTAGACACCGTCTCTATTCAAGAAGTAAAACTGGGTGTTGAGGCTGGATTTGATCCAGATAGTATAATTTACACCCCTAATGGTGTTTCACTAGATGAAATTGAAGAAGTTTCATCAATGGGAGTTAGAATTAATATTGATAACCTATCATTATTGGAACAATTTGGAGCAAAACATCCAAACAAACCTGTTTGTATTAGAATAAATCCTCACATAATGGCGGGTGGAAATAGTAAAATATCTGTTGGTCATATTGATTCAAAATTTGGCATCTCTGTCCACCAAATTCCACATATATTGAGAATTGTAAAAAATACTCAAATGAAAATAAATGGAATTCACATGCATACAGGTAGCGATATTTTAGACATCGATGTTTTTTTAAATGCATCAGAAATTTTATTTGAAACTGCTAAAAATTTTAAAAATCTTGAGTTTATTGACTTTGGAAGCGGATTTAAAGTTCCCTACTTTGATGGAGATGTTGAGACTAATATAGAAGAATTAGGCCTTAAGTTAACACAAAAGTTCAAGTCGTTTTCTAAACAATATGGGCGAGAAATAGAATTAGTTTTTGAACCAGGAAAATTTTTAGTCAGTCAAGCAGGATACTTTATTGCAAAAGTTAATGTTATTAAACAAACTACCTCAACTGTTTTTGCTCAGCTAGATACTGGTTTCAATCATCTCCTGAGACCTATGCTTTATGGATCACACCATGAGATTGAAAACATTTCAAATCCCAATGGGAAAAAAAGATTTTATTCAGTTGTAGGTTATATTTGTGAAACCGATACATTTGGCAATAATAGAAAAATAAGTGAAATATCTGAAGGAGATTATTTATTATTTAAAAACTGTGGGGCATATTGTTACAATATGTCAAGCAATTATAATTCCAGATATCGTCCTGCAGAAGTCTTTCTATTAGATAATAAATCCTACCTCATTAGAAAAAGGGAAACAATAAAAGATATTCTTAGAAATCAAATCAAAATAGAAATTCCTGACAAAAAATAATTAATTTATAACTCCTGATCCAATAAGCTCCTCTCCTATATACCAAGCAGCAAATTGACCTGAAGTTATTGAAGACTGAAAGTCTTTAAAAACAATAAAAAAACCTTCTCTTTTTTTGAAAAGAGCCGCTTCTTGAAGAGGTTGCCGATATCTAATTCTAACAAAAACATCCATTCTATGATCAAAATCAATTTTTAAATCTGAACGAATCCATTTTATACTTCCTTTTTTGATCTTGAGTGCTTTTCTGAACAGACCTTTATGATTTTTACCTTCACCCACATAAACTGTATTAGTTTTAATGTCTGTATCTATTACAAAAAGCGGTTGAGAATTACCCCCAACAGAAAGTCCTTTCCTTTGGCCAATAGTATAAAAATGGGCTCCTTTATGAGTCCCTATTACTTCTCCTTCGTTTATTTTATACCTTCTCCTATCTGATAATTTAGTAAGTAATTTTATATCAAAATTTTTATCTAATAAATCCTCTTGAAGCCAATTCAACTTGTCTTTAATTTGAATGATTTTACCTTCTTTTGGTTTTAATTTTTGACTTAAGAATTCAGGAAGGCTTATTTTTCCGATGAAACAGAGGCCTTGAGAATCTTTTTTATCAGCAGTAACCAATCCTGCTTTTTTTGCAATGTTTCTTACCTCAGTTTTCTTTAAATTTCCTATTGGAAAAATTGCTTTTTGGAGTTGAGACTGATCAATTTGGCATAAAAAATACGATTGATCTTTTGTTTTATCAGCTCCACTGAGCAATCTATATACTTTTTTCCCACCGGAATGATAAAGTGATTGTTTTTGACAATAATGTCCAGTCGCAACATAATCAGCATTCATTGACATAGCTATTTTTAAGAAAACATCAAATTTAATTTCTCTATTACAAATAATATCAGGGTTAGGAGTTCTCCCTTTTTTATATTCAGCAAACATATAATCTACTATTCTTTTTTTATATTCAACACTTAGATCAATTGTTTGAAAAGGTATTCCTAATTTTTCAGCAATTATCATTGCATCATTACTATCTTGAAGCCAGGGACATTCATTTGAAATTGTAACTGACTCATCATGCCAATTCTTCATGAATAAACCAATGACATCATAGCCTTCATTTTTTAGTAAATATGCAGAAACACTTGAATCTACTCCCCCAGAAAGAGCAACAACAACTTTCTTTTTAATCATATAATTTTATAAAATTAAATACAATCTTAAAATCTCCTATTTCTGGTCTTTTTTTGTTTTTCTGCCTCTTCCATTGCTTTCTGAAGTCTTGCGGCAAATCCTGATGTTTTCTTTGGTCTTTTTTTGTTCTCTTCTATTTGAGCATGAATTTTATCATTGTCAATTATATAATTTTTGATTATGAGCATCAAGAAAATAGTCAATAAGTTTGAAATGAAATAATATAAACTCAAACCACTTGAGTAATTATTGAAGAAGAAAAGCATCATTAAGGGCATTAAATACATAATGATTTTCATGTTAGGCATTCCAGGCTGTTGAGGCATTGTTTGCTGCCCCATGGTCATTTTTGTATAAATAAAAATAGCAATTGATGCAAGAATTGGAAATAAACTTATATGATCGCCATAAAGAGGAAAATAAAATGGCAACTCAACTATTACATCATAAGATGAGAGATCATCTGCCCAAAGAAAACTTTTTTGACGAAGTTCAAATGCAATAGGAAAAAAAACAAACAAAGAGTAAAAAACAGGAAGCTGAATTAGAGCAGGAATACATCCTGACATAGGGTTTGCTCCTGCTTGGCTGTAAAGACTCATTGTTTCTTGTTGCCGTTTAATGGCATCATCTTTAAATTTCTTATTTATTTGTTCAATTTCCGGACGAAGAATTTTCATCTTCACCTGGGAGACATAAGATTTATATGTAACTGGAGACATTGCTAAACGGGCAATAATTGTCATTACTATAATTGATATTCCATAAGGCAAAAAGGAAGATAAAAATCCAAAAAGTGGCAAAAAAACAAACTTATTAATCCATCCAAAAATCCCCCAACCAAGAGAAACAGACGATTCTAGGTCTCTATCATAAGATTTTAAGATTTGATGATCACTGGGGCCAAAATAAAATTCAAACCCAGAGTCAAAATTACCAGAAGAATATTTAATTGGAAATGAAATTGAGAAATCTTTTGTATAAACTTGATCCAAATCATCCCTGTCAGCTAAATTAACAGAGGAAAAACTAACTTCAGATATCTTTTCCTTAGGAATTATAATTGAACTAAAAAAATGTTGCCTAAAAGAGACCCATCTAACTTCATTTTCAGTTTCTTCATCCTCTCCTGTAGCTGACAAATAATCAACCTTATCATCTTCATATCCGTATGTTAATTCAGTATACATATTTTCATAATTAATACTTTTTGAATTTCTGAAAACTCTATTCTTAATTTCAACTACAGGATTTACTTTGGAATTTAATAAAGATGACATTCCAGAAGATCTTATATCGAAATTAATTAAGTAAGTTTTTGGATCAATAGAATAAATAAACTCAAAAAATTCTTGATCCGAAATTTTAGATTTTAAAGAGAGTATTTGTTTGTCATTATAAGCGGTTAACTCCGAAGTAAAGAAAAAATCCTTGCTATTTAAAGTCCTTCCATCTAATGTTGAAAATATTACATTAAAAAAATTATTATTTTCATAAATTAAGTTCAAAGGCTCGTCAAGATAATTTTTAAAATCTTTTAACCAAACCCTTTTTAATACTCCCCCTTTTGGATCAATTTCTATATATAAATTTTCATTTTCTAAAATCTGAACTTCTGATTTCTTATTTTGCATGAACCTGCCAAAAACACCATAAAGTCGATCGTTGTCATCATCTAAAACTGATTCTCCTATGATATTTAAGGGCGAGTTTTTAAAATCAGAGACTTTAGAAGTTTTATCTTTGTCCTGATTACTTTCAGGTATTTCTTGAGTATTGTCGTTATTAAATAGCATCCAGGTTAAAATTAATGCTATCAAAAAAACGCCTGTGAATTGATAAGGATCAAATTTTTTTTCTTCCATCAAAAATTTATTTAGTTTTTGTAATCTCCATTGATGCTTTTATAAAAGAAACAAAAAGAGGATGTGGATTTGAGACTGTACTCTTGTATTCAGGATGAAACTGCACGCCAATAAACCAGGGATGATTTAATTTTTCAATTATTTCAACCAGACCAGTTTCTGGATTAACACCAACAGACTTCAAGTCACCATCAAGGATTTTATTTCTATAGGAGTTATTAAATTCAAATCTATGGCGATGTCTTTCAGAAATAATTTCTTGATTATAGATCTCTCTGACCATACTGTCTTTTTCTAATTTACAATCCCATGAGCCTAAACGCATAGTACCACCCTTTACTTTTAGTCTTTTTTGATCTTCCATTAAATCAATGACTGGATATTTAGTTTTTTCATTAATTTCAGTAGAGTTTGCTTCTTTAAAATTCAGAACATTCCTGGCGTATTCAATAACTGCCATTTGCATTCCTAAACAAATTCCAAAAAAAGGAATATTTTTTTCACGAGCAAATGTTATTGCTTTTATTTTACCTTCTATTCCCCTTTCTCCAAAACCAGGCGCAACAATTATTCCATTGAAACCTCCTAATAAGTCAATACTATTTTCTTTTTCTAAATGTTCTGAATGTACACTTTTTACTTTAACTTCTACCTCATTATATGCTCCGGCATGAATTAAAGACTCTAATATTGATTTGTAAGAATCTTGAAGTTCAACATACTTGCCAACTAAAGCTATTTTGATAGATTTTTTAGGGTTTTTATATTTTTTTAAAAATAATTTCCACTGTTCTAAATTTGGCTCACAATTAGGTTTTAAATTTAATTTATTAATTACAACCTTATTCAATCCCTCTTCAAGCATTTTCAAAGGGACATCATAAATTGTGTCTACATCTATGGATTGAATTACAGCCTCTCTTCTTACATTACAAAAAAGCGCAATTTTATCTCTCAAATCATTTGAAATATCATTTTCAGTTCTGCAAACGATAACATCTGCTTTTATTCCACTTTCCATCAAAGTTTTTACCGAATGCTGAGTTGGTTTTGTCTTGAGTTCTCCAGTAGCTGAAAGAAAAGGAATTAAAGTAAGATGAATTACCATAGAATTATTATCTCCAAGCTCATATACCATTTGTCTAACA
>PBWA01000020.1 GCA_002728855.1 Flavobacteriaceae bacterium | reverse complement strand
AGTCCCATACCTATAGCAGTTCCGTCATCAATAAGTTTTTGATAAGTTATTTCTTCTAATGATTTTTTTACAATCGCTCGATCACTAGTAATGGGAGTTTTTGTATAGCTTTCACCTGCATAAACAACTAATCCTATTCGATCACTAATTCTATCATCAATAAAAGCTGATGCAACTCTTTTAAGGGAACTTAACCTATTAGGTTTTAGATCTTGGGCTAACATACTAGAAGAAATATCAATAGCCATAACTATATCTATCCCCTTGTTGGTTTTTGTTCTTGTTGATACATCTACTGATTGGGGTCTTGCTATGGCCAGGAGAATAAGAAGGAGGGCTAAAACTCTAAATAAGGAAGGTAAAAATCTTAAACTTTTTAAAAAAAAATTTGATTCAGTCTCAAACCCCTTAGTTGAAGAAATTTTAAGTAAGGGTTGAGATTTATTTTTAGTAAAAAAATACCAAAGAATTATTATTGGAAAAAATAAAAACAACCAAAGAAAAATAGGGTCTTTAAAAAATATATCCTCAATCATTTTTATAGTTCTTTAATTAGTTCAAGATTATTAATTATCCTATTTTCAATTTCTAAAGCATAGCGATCATCTTTTTCATAAAGTATAGTTAGAATAATTGATTTAGATTTAAAATCAAATACGTATGAACTATAATTAAATCGTCCCTTTTCTCCTTGATCATCAACTGGATAATCTAATGTGCCAAAAAACTTTATTGCAGGAATTCCTGAAAAAGTTTTAACCTCCTCATTTTTTGAAAAAATATTACTAGCCCCTCTTAGATTAAATTCATCCAAAATTAATTGAATCAACTCCTGAATTTCTTTTTCACTCTGATCAGCCTCAGATTTTTTATCGGAAGATTGATCATTTTCATTGTTGTTTTCTGATTTTTTATTTTTAAATATTAAATCCACATAAAAAGGTTTTTCATAATTTCCAAAAGAAAAGCTTTGAATTTGATCATCGCTTCTTTTTACTCTCTTGAGAACATCTGGGGTGACCAATTTCACTGGCGGAATACCATATTGACTTGTTACCCATTCAGCATTTTTAAGTTTGATAGTAGGGTTCCCCAAAATTGTATCTGTAACTGGATGAAAGCCATAAATACTAACTGCTAAAAAAAATGAGAATGCTATTGAAATGATAAAAAATAATACCCCCCTATATATAATTTTTTTTCTTCTCTTTTTTATTAGCAACAATTTATATTCTTCTTGCTCTCTTAGTTCCTCCTCTGATAACTCAGGTAAAACTTCATTTGTCTCAATAACTAACTCCTCAGCAAAAGATCTATCTTTATACAAAAGGTTTCTCTCGGGTATAGACTTTGCAAATTTTACAAGATCTGCTGTTTTTAGAATATTCTTTAAATTATTTAAAGTTTGTGTTTTTAAATCTAGAATTCCCTTGGTTTTTAGAAGTTCTAACTTAAGTAATAATTGATCTGATGTGCTTTCAAGAGCAGAAACTTTAGCGTCCTCTTCTAAATATCTTCTAACTATACCTGTTAATGAAGAATAATATTCTTTATAATCTTGATCTTTTTTCAATTCAAAGGATTCTAATTCTTTCAATTCTTTAATTGCTCTCTCAAAGGGAGGTTCAATATCTAAAGAATTAGAATCAGTTTTAGTTTTAAATAATAAAAAATAAATTATCCCAGTTATAAAAAGACCGATTAAAATTATTATCAAGATCCATTTGATTGTATCAAAATAATTTTTTTTAACCTGTTCAATTGGCTTAATATCAAATAAAGGTTGCTTTAAGGTATCAACAGAAACATTTTTAACGTTAATTAAAATTGAATCTAAAATTTTTAATGAGCCGTTTAAAAAAAATTTTTGATTGGGTAGCCAATATTTCCCTGAATCAAAATGAATAAGTGAGTATTTTTTAACAAATAAATAATCCGATTCATTTTTGATTGTGTCTAAAGGATAGTTCTCTAAAATTTCAAAAGGGAGGAAAAATGGTTTTTCTGAGAATTTTATATCAACCAGGGTATCAGATTTAATTTTTATGAAGTAATCAATTTTTTGACCAATCATTACACTGGTTGAATCAATAAAAAACTCTACACTTTCATCATTCTGGCTATAAAGATGGATTGAAGAAAGTAATAAAGCAATTAATGTAATAGTTTGTTTTTTTATCACTTCCCTCTGGATTTAAAATAACTTAAGAGTTTTTTTACATAACTTTCATCTAAACGACAATTCAAGGCTCCTGCTCCATTTTTTTTAAATAACTCATCGAATAGACTCACATATTCCTGGTAATACGAAGAATATGATTTTCTTACTTTTGAAATTTGTGTGTTAATCCAATTTACTTTACCCGATTCACTATCAAGCATGGGCACTAAGCCTATATTTGGAATTTGTTCCTCTCTTCTGTCAAAAACTCTAATACCTGTTAAATCATGTTTCTTCGCAGCAATACTTAAAGTTTTTTCGTAATCAGACGATATAAAATCAGACATCAAAAAAGCTATTGCTTTTTTCTTTAATACTCCAGAAAAAAATTCTAGTGCTCTGTTAATATCTGTTTTTTTGCTTTTCGATTTAAATTCTAGAAGCTCTCTAATTATTCTAAGGATATGAAATCTCCCTTTTTTAGGAGGAATATATAATTCTATTTCATCTGTAAATAAAATTAGACCAACTTTATCATTGTTTTTCAAGGCCGAAAATGACAGTGTAGCTGCAATTTCTGTTAAAACCTCTCTCTTGAACTGGTTTTGAGTGCCAAAAAATTCTGATCCACTAATATCAATCAATAACATCAAAGTAAGTTCTCTTTCTTCTTCAAAGACTTTTATAAAAGGTTCATTATATCTGGCAGTGACATTCCAGTCAATATTTCTTATGTCGTCTCCATACTGATACTGTCTAACTTCACTAAAAGTCATCCCACGACCTTTAAAAGCACTATGATACTCACCGCCAAAAATATTATCACTCAGGCGACGAGTTTTTATCTCTATTTTCCGAACTTTTTTTAAAAGCTCTTTTGTTTCCATATTATAAATTGCTTTTAGAAAAGAGTTTTTAGGTCAACCCTTAAGGTACTTCCACTTGATTGATTATCTTACTTATAAGATCTTCCGTTGAAACATTTTCAGCTTCAGCCTCATAAGTAAGTCCAATTCGATGTCTTAAAACATCATAGATAACTGATCTAACATCTTCAGGAATAACATACCCTCTGTGTTGAAGAAAAGCATAACATTTTGAAGCAAGAGCTAGATTTATACTACCTCTTGGAGAAGCTCCAAAACTAATAAGTGGTTTTAAACTATCCAAAGAGTAATTTTCCGGAAATCTAGTAGCAAAAACAAGATCTAGAATATACTTTTCGATTTTTTCATCCATATAAATCTCACTGATAAGATTTTGAGCTGTTTCAATTTGCTTAGTAGTAACAATGCTTTTAACTTTTTCAATGGAATTAGAAAGATTTGATTTTATTATTAACTGCTCTTCCTCAATTTTAGGATAATCAATCACAACTTTAAGCATAAATCTATCAATCTGAGCCTCAGGTAATGGATAAGTCCCTTCTTGTTCTACAGGATTTTGAGTTGCCATAACTAAAAAAGGTGAAGGAAGACTAAAAGTTTTATCTCCTATAGTCACTTGTTTTTCTTGCATAGCCTCAAGCAATGCTGATTGAACCTTAGCTGGAGCTCTATTAATTTCATCTGCAAGAATAAAATTTGCAAAGACAGGACCTTTTTTTATTGAAAAATCATTCTCTTTTATATTATAAATCATAGTTCCAACAACATCTGCAGGAAGCAGGTCAGGAGTAAATTGAATTCGACTAAAACTGCCTTTAACCGATTGGCTGAGAGTATTTATTGCTAAAGTTTTAGCTAATCCAGGCACCCCTTCTAATAATATATGCCCTCTGCCCAATAAACCGATTAATAATCTATCAATCATTCCCTTTTGTCCAATAATTACTTTATTGATTTCCATTGTCAATAAATCTATAAATGAACTTTCTTTTTCTATTTTTTTATTTATTGAATCAATATTTATTTCTTTTGTCATTTTAATTTTATTAGCTTTTGATTAAAAGGAAAGCAAAATTGAAAAATATTTTTATTCCCCTATGTTAAGATTTGGTTAAAAAATAAAGGGAATTAATATTTAGCTTTCCTAATAATTTCCAATATATGAGTTAATTTTGAATAGTATGACTAAGATTTCAAATATAATTTCAGGAACAATGGGATGGGGTTCATGGGGCCATAACCTTAATCTTAAGGAAATGGAAAATTTAATTATAACTTGTTTAGAATTAGGAATTAATACATTTGATCATGCTGATATATATGGAGGATATACTACTGAGACCGATTTTGGTAAAGCATTTATAAACTTAGGAATAAATCGAAGTGATGTTTTTTTTATCTCAAAATGCGGAATACAATATCCTAGTAAAAAAAGAAAGCTAGAAATTAAATATTATGACTATTCAAAAGAATATATTATAAAATCTGCAGAAACTTCAATAAAGAATTTAAATGCGGATTATTTAGATCTACTTCTGCTTCATAGACCAAGTCCATTAATGAATGAAGATGAAATATCTTCAGCAATAGATTATCTGAAAAAACAAGGTAAAATAAAAGCATTCGGAGTATCAAATTTTCAGTTTTCACAAATTGAACTTTTAAAAACTAATTGTGAAATTAAATGGAATCAAATCGAATTTTCATTAACCAATAATGAATTAGCTTTCAATGGATTATTTGATTATTTAATGAAAAGTAAAATTAAAGCAATGGCATGGTCACCACTTGGATCATATTTTAAATTAAAGGATGTTAAATCAAAGAGAATAGAAAGGGTACTTAAATTACTGAAAAAAAAATATGATGCTTCAGAAGATCAGTTATTATTATCTTGGATAATGAATCATCCTCTAAATATATTACCCGTAATTGGTACAACAAAAAAAGAGAGAATTAAGGCTGCTATTGAATCTTTAAATATAAATCTTGATAAGTCTGATTGGTTTTCATTATTAGTTGCAAGCCAAGGATACAAGGTCCCTTAAAAATAAAATCTATCATGAAAAATAAAACTGTTTTAGTTACGGGTGCAAGTAGTGGAATTGGCTGGGAAACAGCTAAAATATTTTCAAACTCTGGTGCTCAAGTAATTTTATGTGGAAGAAGGAAAAATAAACTTAATAATCTTCAAAAAGAAATTCCAAGTCCCTCTCATGTCCTAGTTTTTGATGTTAGAGATAAAGAAAGAGTCATAAAACAAATTCAGTCAATTCCCAATCAGTTTTCAAAAATTGATATTTTAATTAATAATGCAGGTAACGCCCATGGACTTGATGATTCTGTGGAAGCTAGCCTTGATGATTGGGATTTAATGATTGATACAAACTTAAAAGGTTTAATTTATGTAACAAAAGCCATTTTACCTTCAATGATATTAAGAGGAAGCGGGCATATAATAAATGTTGGATCAATCGCAGGAAAGGAAGTTTATCCTAAAGGGAATGTATATTGTGCAAGTAAATTTGGTGTAAATGCTTTTAACAGTGGCTTAAGAATAGATTTAAACAAAACAGGGATTAAAGTTGGAATTATCAATCCTGGTAAAGTGAAAACTGAATTTTCAAATGTCAGATTTAAAGGTGATTCCACAAAAGCTGAAAAAGTTTATGAGGGTTTAAAGGTTCTTTCTGCTGAGGATGTCGCCAATGCTATATTTTATATGGCTAACGTTCCTGATCATGTAAATATATCTGATCTTGAAATTCTTCCAAATTCTGAGGCCAATACATACATTGTTAACAGAAATCTATAGTTTATTATAAGTTTTTGAAAAATTTATAACCTTTTTAAAAATTTCAGTTTTTAATCTTCCAATGTTATTGTAGGTTTTTGCGGAAACAAAAATTGCTCCCTTGTTTTTTGAATTCATCCAAGTTTCTTTCCATTCTGAAATAGAATAATTTTTTTTTGATCTAGATTCTATTAATTCAGTATCATCCCATGGTTCAGGTTTATAGGCATCAATTTTATTGAAAACAACAATCATAGGCTTTTCAATACTATTAATTTCCTCTAGAATTTTATCAACTGAATCCATTTGTTCTTCAAAATTTGGATGTGAAATGTCTACAACATGGATGAGAAGGTCTGATTCTCGAATTTCATCCAAGGTACTTTTAAATGATTCTACTAGTTGTGTAGGTAATTTTCTAATAAAACCAACTGTATCAGAAAGTAAAAATGGAAAATTATTAATTACCACTTTTCTTACTGTGGTATCTAGTGTAGCGAATAACTTATTTTCAGAAAAAACATCACTTTTTGAAAGAACATTCATTAGTGTTGATTTTCCAACATTAGTATAACCAACTAAAGCTACTCTTGGAATTCCCTTTCGATTGCTTCTTTGAGTAGTCATTTGCCTATCGATAGCAGCTAATTTTTTTTTAAGTAATGAAATTTTGTTTCTTATAATTCTTCTATCCGTTTCAATTTCTCTTTCACCAGGGCCTCTCATTCCAATTCCGCCTCGCTGTCTTTCTAAATGAGTCCATAATCCTTTTAATCTGGGTAAAATATACTGATATTGAGCAAGTTCAACTTGATTTCTAGCATAACTTGTTTTAGCGCGTTGGGCAAAAATATCAAGGATTAATCCTGTTCTGTCAAGTATTTTACATTTTAAAAGTTTTTCTATGTTCGCCTGTTGTCCTGGGGTTAATTCATCATCAAAAATAACTGTTGCAACATCATTATTGAATACATATTTTTCAATTTGCTTCATTTTACCAGGACCAACAAATGTTTTAGGATTTGGGAAAGAAACCTTTTGGACAAAAGATTTTATAACATTTCCACCCGCTGTATAGACAAGAAAAGAGAGCTCTTCCAAATATTCTCTTAATTTATTCTCGTCTTGAGTTTTTGTAATTACGCCTATCAAAACAGCTTTTTCTACATCTAAAGCCTTTTTTTCAATCATTTAAGTTATTCCAAACTTTTAATTCAAAATTTTTTCCATCAAAAACACCATAAGTATAACTCTTAAACCAATCTCCAAGATTAACATATTTTGCTTTTTCATTGAGGGAAATTTCAATAGGGATATGTCTATGCCCAAAAATTAAATAATCAAAATGTTCTTCTTTTAATTTGGTTTTACTATATAATACTAAAGGCTCTTTTTCCTCTCCCAAAAATTTAACATTTTCGTCTCCTGAAATTAATTTATTTTTTTGTGATAGAAATTTTCCAAATCTAATTCCAATATCAGGATGAAGCCATCGAAAAAACCATTTTGAGACAGGGTTGATAAAAATCCTTTTCATTAGTTTATATCCAATATCTCCTGGACCAAGACCATCACCATGTGCTAAAAAAAACTTACTCTCATTAACTTGAATTTTAAGAGGCTTGTGATGCACCTCTATTCCTAACTCCTTTTGAAAATAATCTCTCATCCAAAGATCATGATTACCTACAAAAAAATTTATTTTTATACCCGAATCAGATATTTCAGCTAATTTACCTAAGACCCTTGTAAATCCTTTCGGTACGACCATTTTATACTCAAACCAAAAATCAAAAAGATCACCAAGAAGAAATATTGAAGAGGCATCTTTTTTTATAAAGTCTAACCATTTAACAAATTTTTTTTCTTTCAATCTACTAATATTATGAGATGGAGATCCCAAATGATTATCTGATGCAAAGTATATCTTTTGTCTATTCTGAAGTTTCATCTCTTAATATTGAAAAAAATTATTTTAATGCTTGATCAATATCTTCTACTAAATCTTCAAGATCCTCTATACCTACGCTAAATCTGACTAATGAATCGATAACTCCAACAATCTCTCTGTCCCTTTTAGGAATTGATGCATGAGTCATTGATGCAGGATGACCAACTAAACTTTCGACTCCACCTAATGATTCAGCAAGAGTGAAAATTTTTAATTTTTTGATGACTTTTAAAGCCGTTTTATAGCTTAAATCTTGAGGAATAAAAGAAATCATTGCACCGAAATCTTTCATCTGAGACTTTGCTATTTCATGATTTGGATGACTTTTAAACCCAGGCCAATAAACTTTCTTTATTGCTGAATGAGATGATAAAAATTCAGCTATTGCTCTAGCATTTTCACAGTGTCGCTGCATACGAACATGGAGAGTTTTGATTCCTCTAAGGGTTAAATAACTATCCATTGGACCTGGAACTGCGCCACTAGCATTTTGGATAAAAGCTAACTTTTCTGAAAGATTAAGATCATTTACAACTATAGCTCCTAAGATAACATCGCTATGGCCAGAAAGATATTTTGTAGCTGAGTGCATTACTATATCAGCCCCTAAAAGCAAAGGTTGTTGAAGAAATGGACTAGAAAAAGTATTATCAACAGCTACTAAAATTTTTCTCTCTTTTGCATATTTTACAACCGATTTAATATCAATAATATTCATCATCGGATTAGTTGGAGTTTCAATCCAGATCAGTTTAGTTTTTTCAGTGATTAGATTAAAAATATTTTCTACATTTTGCATATCAACAAAATGAAATTTATATCCAAATTTTTTAAATATCTTATTGAAAAGTCGAAATGATCCTCCATACAAATCGTTTGTAGAAATAATTTCATCTCCTGGAGTAAAAAGCTTCATTATAGCATCTATAGCTGATAAACCTGAGGAAAATGCAAACCCATAACTACCCTCTTCTATTTCAGCTAAAGATTTTTCTAAGGCTGTTCTTGTTGGATTATGAGTCCTGCTGTATTCATATCCTTTGTGGTCTCCTGGAGCTTTTTGAGCATAGGTAGAGGTTTGATAAATTGGAGGCATAACTGCTCCATACGCAAGATCAGGACTTTGTCCTCCATGGATTACAGAGCTATTAAACCTTAATTTTTTTTTCACTTATTTGTTCTGAATATACAAATGTATTGGATTTTATAACATTTGATATTTATTTAAATAAAAATGATTTTATTTGCGGGATTATTTTAAGAATATGGATAATAGATTTTTAGCTTTAATTGCTGCTTTTGGAGCTACATTGATTTATGGTATTAATCATACTGTCGCCAAGGAAGTAATGCCAGATTATGTTGGGGCATTTGGTTTTATTTTTTTAAGATTAGCTGGCGCAACAATTCTCTTATGGTTGATCAGTATTTTTCTACCAAGAGAGAAAATCGTCAGAGAAGATTTTCTTAGAATGTTTTTTGCTTCTATTTTAGGAATGTGTATTAATATGAATGCTTTTTTTAAGGGGTTAGAACTATCTACTCCTATCAATAGCGGAATAATTATTACACTTTCACCAATTTTGATATTAATTCTCTCATCAATATTTTTAAGTGAAAAAATAAATACAATCAAAATTCTTGGGATTACACTTGGTTTCAGTGGTGCCATTTTACTGATAGTATTTGGAGTAAAAAGTTTGCCTAATGCACCAAACATAACATTGGGAAATATTCTTTTTCTTATTAATTCAACAAGTTATGCTGGTTATATTATTGTAATAAAGCCTCTAACAAATAAATATCATCCAATCACCTTGTTAAAATGGTTATTTATCATTGGTTTTATTTTATCTCTCCCTTTAACAACTAAACAATTTAATGATATAAGCTGGATTTCATTAACTCCTGATATAATTTGGAGAATACTTTTTGTCATCATAGGAACAACTTTTATGACCTATTTGCTAAATATATATGCTTTGAAAAATCTCCCTGCTGCTACTGTTGGAGCATTTATCTACTTGCAACCATTAATTACAATTTCATATGCAGTTTTAACAGGTAATGATAAACTAGATTTAGTTAAACTAGGTGGTTGCTTAATGATTTTGTTAGGAGTTTACTTAGTTTCTAAAAAGCCTGCTTCCATAAGAACTAGTAGAAGTGAAAGTTGAATTGATCTATATCCCCTATCATTATACCACCACTCACCTAGTGAATGAACATTACCTCCCTTACCGCCTCTACCAATTGTCACAGAGGGTATTCCTAGAGATATTGGAATATTTGAATTAGTTGATCCACGAGTTAGTCTAGGAGTTACCCCAAAATGCTTGGTTACAGCCATAGCTCTTTGAATCAGTGGTAAAGAGGAAGATAATTCCCCAGAAGGGCGGTTACCAATTTTCTCAATAATATAAGTTAAATTATTCCCTAATCTCTTTCTGCCATTTTGATCATCTAAAGCTTCTTTAACAGAATTCTCTAGGATTTTTTCCATGTCATCAAGTCTTTTTGGATCTACAGATCTTATATCAACTTCCATGATTGATTCAAAAGGAATCGAATTAATAGAGGTCCCACCTTTTATAATTCCAATATTATAACTTGTTTTTGGACCTGTCGAAGTATAGCTGTCAGCTGAATTAACAAATAATTGAATTGCTTTACCTAAAGCATGATGAGGATTAACAAGACCAAATGAACCCCATGAGTGTCCTCCAGGTCCGGTAAAAGTAACTCTATAACGATAGGATCCAAGTCCTTTATTATTAACTCTGCCAATACTACCACCATCTATCGAAATCCAAGAATCTATCTTTTGTGCTCCATCTCTAAAAAGATATTTTACACCCCTTAAATCTCCTAATCCTTCTTCTCCTACAGTTCCAATAAATAATAGGTTATCTCTGAGGATAATATTATTACTTTTAATGGTTTTAAGAATTGTAATGAGCATACTTAAACCCCTTGAATCGTCAGCGATCCCAGGAGCATATAGGGTGTCGTTTTTTACTCTAACCTTAACATCTGTCCCTTCTGGAAAAACTGTATCCAAATGAGCATCTATTCCAACTGTTTTTACTCCCTGCTGTCCTCTTAAAAGTCCAACAACATTTCCCTCTATATCAATCCAAATAGAGTCTATTCCAACTTCTTCAATCATTTTTTTAAATTCAATAGCCCTTTTTTCCTCTTTGAAAGGAGGCGCCTCTATTTCAGTTATTTTTATCAGATTCTCATAAGTAAAGGGTTCTTGTTGTAAAATATATTCAAATGATTTTTTAACTTTTTTATTTTTTAAAATAGCTTTTATTTCTTTAAAGTATTTCTCTTCAATCTGATTCTCTTGGCCAAAAGAAAAAGAAAAAAAGAGAAGAATTATGTACAAATTATATTTCATTTTGAATCAGCTAAAATTAAAATTCAATATATTAAATTTGCATCAAATTATAAAGTATGAAATTTTTATATCCACTTATTTTTATTTTACCATTACTTTTTTTTAGCTGTCAAAATACAAATGAAAAAAAGCAAAGAAAAATGAAATCCTCTACTAACGACCAAACAATAGTTGAAAGA
Source organism: Flavobacteriaceae bacterium (assembly GCA_002728855.1). Lineage (GTDB taxonomy): Bacteria > Bacteroidota > Bacteroidia > Flavobacteriales > Flavobacteriaceae. Next base: position 16,437 of record PBWA01000020.1, on the reverse strand, counting down.
GAAATAGAGATTGTTTTGAACTCTGATGATTTAATGAGATTTGACAAAAATATGTTATTAGTCCAATCTGGTCAAAAAATAACATTAACCTTAAATCATACTGGTAAAATGGATAAATCGATAATGGGCCATAATTTTGTATTATTAAAGAAAGATGTTGATGTTACATCCTTTGCTGAAAAAGCTGTTTTAGCAAAAAATAATGAATACATTCCTGAAGGAGATGAAGTAATTGTTTATACAAAACTTCTTGGAGGAGGTGAAAGTGACACAATAACTTTTGATGCACCTGAAAAAGGTTACTATACTTTTTTGTGTACTTTCCCTGGACATTGGGGTTTAATGAAGGGGAAACTAGTTGTTAAATAGCCCAAGATTTTCCTCCTGTGGTTTCAATTAAATCAACACATCCTTTCTGTTGTCCAGGAACTGGATCATAAGCTAATACTTTTTCTCCAATATATTCACTATTTCTGAATCCCCATATGGATAGTTGCCGAATACCGTCCAAAAAAATAAATGAATTTATATCATTTGAAAGAGGCTCAGAAGCTTTCCCATTTTTGAATTCTTTAATATATTGATTATAAGTTTTCTGCCACTTTTGTCTTTGCAATTTATCAGCCTTTAAAAGTCTTGAAAATTGATTTTCATATTCAGAAGTTGAAACTTCATCTAATTTCTTTTTAGAAGTTTTTTCAAGGAGCATATCAGAAAATTTTTTCATCAAAAGTTTTATATTTTTCTGTTCAGCTGAACTTAACATTAATTGGTAATGAGCATCTATAAATCTTGAAAGATTTAATTCTTTTGCTCCAGGAATATCAGTTTTAGGGATAAAAATATCCGTTATTTTCTCAGTCATTTCATACTCTTGATAAGAAAGAAATTTTGGATGCCAATCTTTCCCTTTAAAATCACATCCATTAAGAACAGTTAAAAGGGAGGGAGCAATAGTAGCTGCACCAAAAGAAAACCCAATTTTTTTTATAACTTCTCTTCTATCCATAATCTAATAATTAAATATTCATCTTCTTTAACTCTTTAACTGCGTGATTTGCAGCTCTTGCTGTTAAGGCCATATAGGTGATTGATGGATTTTGATTACCCCCAGAAGTCATACACGAGCCATCGGTAACATAAACATTTTTCACATGATGTAGTCTGTTGTTTCCGTCTAAAACAGATGTTTTAGGATCTCTACCCATCCTTGCTGTACCCATCTCATGAATGCCAATTCCAAAACCATATTCGCTCTCTGTGGGTGTTACATTTTTAAATCCTGCTGACTCTAACATGTCATAGGCTTGCTGTTTCATGTCTTTTCTCATGTTAAGCTCGTTTTCTTTTATTTCAGCATCAAATGTAATGGTGGGGAGTCCCCATTGATCCTTTTTATCATAATCTAAAAACATCCTATTATTATGATAAGGTAAAATTTCTCCAAAACCATTTAACCCTATACTCCAATCACCAGGTTCAAGTATTGCCTTTTTAAAATCCTTCCCGTAAGCGGTCTCCTCCTTAACTATATCTGACCATGCAGATCTTCCGCCTCCTCCTTGATAACCATAGCCTCTAACAAAATCTTTCTGATCGGTATTCCCGCCAATATTTCTAAACCTTGGGATATAAATCCCATTTGGTCGCCTACCAATAAAATATTTGTCTTTGAATCCATCATATGTTGCACGTGCTCCAACTTTAAAATGATGATCCATTATATTATGCCCTAATTCTTCGCAATCATTTCCCATGCCATTGGGAAATCTTTCAGATTTTGATTGCATTAATATAGATGTTGATGGGATTGCTGAAGCACAAAGAAAAATAACCTTGGCTTTAAACTCAATAACTTCTTTTGTCTCTGAATCTATAACACTTACACCGGTAGCTAACTCTTTGTCCTTATCGTATAGAACTTGATGAACAATAGAATTCGGTCTCAAAGTCATATTGCCAGAAGCTTCTGCAGCAGGTAAAGTAGATGAATTACTACTAAAATATGATCCAAAAGGACAACCTCTTCGACAGCGATTCCTGTATTGGCAGCTTACTCTTCCCAGTCCAGGTTTTGAACCCTCAGTTATGTGAGCTACTCTCCCTATTGTAAGCAGCCTATCATTATAATTCTCGCTAATTGATTTTTTTAATTTATCTTCTATACAATTTAGCTCCATTGGCTTTAAAAATTGTCCATCAGGGAGTTGGGGTAACCCAAGTTTTTCTCCACTAACACCTATATACTTTTCAACATAATCATACCATGGTGAAATATCTTTATAGCGAATAGGCCAGTCTACTGCTATTCCTTCTTTTAAATTCGCCTCAAAATCAAAATCACTCCATCGATAAACCTGTCTCCCCCAGGTTAAAGATCTTCCGCCAACATGATAACCGCGTATCCAGTCAAACTGTTTAACTTCATTATAAGGGTGTTTAATATCGTCTACAAATAAGTGCTTAGTTGCCTCTGAATTAACATATCCTGTTCGACTTTGTTTTGGTTGACGTTTTCTTATTTTTTGTGTAATTCGATCTCCTACTTCATAATCCCAATGATCATCATTCATAGTTGTATAATCTTCAATATGTTTGAGCATGCGTCCCCTTTCAAGAACTAATGTTTTTAAGCCTTTTTCACAAAGTTCCTTTGCAGCCCATCCTCCACTAATCCCAGTACCTACAACTATAGCATCAAATTTATTTTCCATTATATAATTTTTCAATACAGCTAAAATATAAATATTCTTATAAAGTCCTAGTTTTATTAAATTAACAATTATTTAAAATTTTGGTGTATTTTAACATAAAAAAACCTATGAAAAGAAAAAAATTTTTGTCCATACTTGGAATTGCAGGTTTGGGAACTTCAATGGGGGGATTTGCGTCAGAAAAGTATTCTTCATTGATCATTGAAAATACCCCTTTTTTTAAACTATCTCTTGCACAGTGGTCTCTTCACATTGCAATTCAAAGTGGTAAGATGTCACCTTATGACTTTGGTAAATTTGCAAAAAAACATGGCTTTGGAGGACTAGAATATGTTAATACGCTCTATAAAGATGTTATGAAAAGTAAAGAAAAGTCAAAGGCCATTAAATCATTTATCAAGAAAAATAATCAAATTGTAAATGATCTTAATTTAGAAAATGTTTTGATAATGATTGATGATGAGGGAAATTTATCAACTTTGAATCAAAGAAAGAGAATTAAAGCAATTGAAAATCATAAAATTTGGGTTGAAGCTGCTAGTGAAATGGGCTGTCATTCTATAAGAGTAAACCTTCATGGAACAAGTGATGCTGAAAAATGGAAAGTTACTTCGAGTGAAAGTCTTAGTAAATTATCAGACTATGCATCAGATTATAATATTAATATTATTGTTGAAAACCATGGTGGACTTTCTTCCAATGCTGATCTTTTGATGGAAGTAATGGAGAATGTTAACAAAGACAACTGTGGAACACTTCCTGACTTTGGTAATTTTTGTATTTCAAGAAAATGGGGCTATGGTGATGATGGTTGTGAAGATGAATTTGATAAATATGAAGGCGTTAGAAAACTTATGCCAAAAGCATTTGCAGTTAGTGCTAAATCCCATGTATTTGATGAAAATGGAAATGAAAAAGAAATAGATTATAAAAAAATGCTTTCCATTGTTAAAAATGCTGGCTATAAAGGATATATAGGTGTTGAATATGAAAAAATATCTCTTTCTGAAGAAGATGGTATAATTGCAACAAAAAATCTTCTTTTGAAAGCCGCAAGTGAAATTTAAATCAAATTGAATACTTTAACAAGAACCAAACTATCTGTAATGATGTTCCTTGAATTTTTTATTTGGGGAGGATGGTTTGTAACAATGGGTACATTCCTGTCGCAATCATTCAATGCGACTGGATTACAACTAGCAAATGCATATGAAACCCAATCTATTGGAGCTATTATTGCTCCATTTATTATAGGCTTAATAGCTGATCGTTATTTTTCGGCCCAAAAAATTCTTGGTTTTTTACATCTTACAGGAGCATTTCTTCTTTATAAGGCGGGAAGCTCTAATGATTTTTCCTCCTTCTATCCATTTGTTCTTTTGTACATGATTCTATATATGCCAACACTTGCACTGGTCAATTCAGTTGCTTTTAGACAAATGAGTGATCCCTCAAAAGAGTTTCCTCCAATTAGAGTTTTTGGTACAGTTGGATGGATAATTGCAGGATTAGTTATTGGTTTTTTGGGTTGGGAATCTCAGAGCTTATTGGCTAACACCTTCTATCTTACTTCTTATGCTTCATTAATGTTAGGCCTTTTCAGCTTTATCCTTCCAAGTACACCTCCAACTGCAGAAAAAGGAGATTATAGCATAAAAAAGATTCTAGGTCTTGATGCCCTTTCACTTTTAAAAGATAAAAATTATTTAATCTTTTTTATATCATCAATATTGATATGTATTCCACTGGCATTTTATTATCAACATGCAAATCAATTTTTAAATGAGCTTGGAATGGCTAGAGCAGCTGCAGTAATGTCACTGGGCCAAATATCTGAAGCTCTTTTTATTTTGCTTCTTCCAATTTTTTTAAAACGATACGGAATAAAAATAACTTTAATCGTAGGAATGCTTGCATGGGTTATTAGATATATTTTATTTGCATATGGAGATGTTGGTGAAACATCGTGGATGTTAATTTTAGGAGTAATACTGCATGGAATTTGTTATGATTTTTTCTTTGTGTCAGGTCAAATATATACCGACAATAAAGCAGGTGAGCAGTTTAAAAGTTCAGCACAGGGCCTAATTACACTAGCTACCTATGGATTAGGAATGCTTATAGGTTTTAGATCAGCTGGATATATAACAGATCAATACGCTGTTCATGGAGGGCATGATTGGACTCAAATCTGGATGATTCCTTCTGGATTTGCTCTATTAGTACTAATATTTTTTATCCTAACATTTAAAAATGAAAAAATAGAACTTAAACAATAAAAAATAAAACTTATGAATAAAATTAGACTTGGAATAGTTGGTGGTGGTGGAGACTCATTAATTGGAGTATTACACCGAGTTGCCTCTCAAATGTTTGACTCTTATGAAATCGTCGGTGGCGTTTTTAATCCAAATTGGGAAGAAAATATAGGTTTTGCCAAAGAAATAGGTCTTAAAACAGATCGTATTTATAAAGATTTTGATACCCTAATCGAAGAGGAAAATAAAAAATCAAAAGATGAAAGAATGCAAGTAGTTTCAGTTTTGACTCCAAATTTTCTTCATTATCCAATGGCAAAAAAACTTTTAGAAAACAACTTCAATGTAATTTGTGAAAAACCATTAACTACCTCCTATGAAGAAGCAGTTGAGCTTCAAGAACTTCAGAAAAAAAATAATACTGCATTTGCAGTTACATATACATATACTGGATATCCTATTGTTCGGCAAATGAAAGATATGATAAAAAATGGATTAATTGGTAAGGTTCAAAAAGTGGATATGCAATATTATCAGGGTTGGATAAATCCAATAATTCATGATAAATCACTAAGAAATTCTGTTTGGAGGCTTGACCCAAAAAAAGCTGGAATTAGTAGTTGTATTGGTGATATTGGAACTCATGCGTATCATATGCTGGAATATATAACTGATATGAAAGTCAAAGAAGTTTTAGCAGATTTAAATCATCTCTATGATGATAATGAATTGGATGTTGATGGAACAATTTTAATAAGATTTTCTGATCATATTAAGGGAGTAATTAGAGCAAGTCAAATTGCGACTGGTGAAGAAAATAATTTCACAATTGCAATCTATGGAGATAAAGGTGGTTTTAGATGGGAGCAAGAAAATCCAAACTATTTATATCACTTAACAAGCGATAAACCCTTACAGGTTTTAAAACCAGGTAACCCTTATTTATCTGAATTTTCATTGCAAGATACTAAACTACCAGCTGGTCATCCTGAGGGTATATTCGATTCTATGGGTAACATATACAATGGAGTAGCTAGAAAAATTAGGGGAATCAAAAATTTTGATGGTGGTTTCCCTACACTTGAAGAAGGGGTAAGAGGAATGAAGTTTATTGAAAAAGTTGTTGAATCTGATGCCAAAGGTAATATTTGGCTTAAACTTTAAATTATAATCATATGAAAACAATAAAAGGACCTGCTATATTCTTAGCTCAATTTGTAGACAGTAAAGCACCTTTTAATTCTCTGGATGGAATGTGTAAATGGGCCTCTGAGCTAGGTTATAAAGGAATTCAAATCCCTACCTGGGAAAATTTTTTAATTGACTTAGATAAAGCTTCTGAAAGTCAAACTTATTGTGATGAATTGAAAGGTAAAATAAATTCTTACGGTCTTGAGATTACTGAACTTTCAACTCATCTTCAGGGCCAACTAGTAGCAGTTCACCCAGCATATGATTTAATGTTTGATAATTTTGCGCCAGATAAAGTAAAAAATAATCCAAAAGCTCGAACTGAATGGGCTATTAATACTTTAAAGAAAGCTGCTATTGCAAGTCAAAGACTAGGATTAAAATCTCATGCAACCTTTTCAGGTTCTTTAATGTGGCATGCATGGCATCCTTGGCCTCAAAATCCAGCTGGACTTGCTGATCTTGCATTTAAAGAATTAGCTGATCGTTGGACACCTATTCTGAATACATTTGATGAAAATGGAGTTGATGTATGTTATGAAATTCATCCAGGTGAAGATTTACATGATGGTATCACTTTTGAAAGATTTTTAAAAGCTACAAATAATCATAAAAGAGTTAAAATTTTGTATGATCCTAGTCATTTTGTGCTTCAGCAGTTGGATTACATAACATATATTGATCATTATCACGAGTTTATTAAAGCCTTTCATGTCAAGGATTCGGAGTTTAATCCAACAGGGAAAAAAGGTGTTTTTGGTGGATATGGTGATTGGATTGATCGAGCGGGTAGATATAGATCTCCAGGTGACGGTCAAGTAGACTTTAAATCAATTTTTACCAAATTAACAGAATATGGTTGTGATGTGTGGGCTGTTATGGAATGGGAATGTTGTATAAAAAGTCCTGAACAGGGTGCTCGAGAAGGTGTCCCCTTCATAAAGAATCACATCATTGAAGCTACGGAAAAGTCATTTGATGATTTTGCCGGTACTGGGGGTAAAATTGATAAGGACTACTTGAAAAAATTGTTAAACCTATAAATACTTAAAAAAATGAAAAAAATACTTCTATTTGCATTAGCGATTGCTTCAGTTAGCTGTGCACAAAATTCGAATAAAAAGATGGTAAAAGATAGTAATAATGAAGAAATAAAAACTGAATGGGTAAATCTGTTTGATGGAAAAACATTTGATGGATGGCACCAGTATAATAAAAAAACAATGAGTAAGGCCTGGGTTGTAGAAGATGGAGCCATGGTATTTAATCCTGAAAAATCAATTAAATTTGGTAGACAAGCCCATGACATAGTTACAGATAAAGAATATACAAGTTTTGAACTTTCCATTGAATGGAAAATTTCTGAAAAAGGTAATAGCGGTTTATTTTGGGGGGTTAAAGAAGATCCCAAATTTCACTCACCATACCTAACAGGGCCTGAAATTCAAGTACTTGACAATGAAAGGCACCCTGATGCTTTTGTAAGACCAAAATATCATCAAGCTGGAGCGCTTTATGATATTATGCAACCAATGCAAGATGTTTGCAAACCGGCAAATGAGTGGAATCATTTTTTATTAAATATCAATCATAAAGTAAATCGAGGAACTCTAAAACTAAATGGTACTGAAATTCTAAATTTTCCTTTGTCAGGTCCTGAATGGGATGAACTTATTTCAACATGTAAATTCGTGGATAAATCAAATGAAGCGTATACAGAAGCTCCAATGTTTGGGAAATTTAAGACTGGAAAAATAGGCCTTCAAGACCATAGAGACAAAGTTTCTTATAGAAATATTAAAATACGTGAGCTTTAAATTGTATGATCTATTCAATGACCGGTTTTGGAAAAGCTGAGGCTCAGCTAAAAAATAAAAATATTTTATTAGAGCTCAGGTCATTAAATAGTAAAAATCTTGACATCTCAATTAAACTGCCTCATGAAGTAAGAGAAATTGAGTTTAGATTAAGAAAATTAATAAGTGAAAGTCTTATAAGAGGTAAAATTGACTTATTTGTAAACATTGATGATCTTTCAAATAATCACTCTAAAAACATCAATTCAGCAGTTGTTAATGATTACATTAACCAATTAAAAGAAATCTATCCAGGCGATAAGATTGAACTTTTAAAACTGGCTGTAAAACTACCAAATACACTTGCAAATAAAAAAGAAGAGAGTGATAAAAAAGAAGCTAATGAAATTGAAAAGCTTCTTAAAAATGCAATTAAGGATCTTAAAAAATACAGACTTGAGGAAGGTATTTCCCTGAAAATTGATTTGGAGGAAAGAATAAAAAATATTCATAATTCGTTGTCAGAAATTAAAAAGTTTGAATCTAAAAGAATAAATAGAGTTAAAAAAAACTTGAAGGAATTATTAAATAAATTGAATCTTGAAGTAAATAAAGATCGCTTTGAACAAGAATTAATTTATTATATTGAAAAATATGATATCACAGAAGAAAAAGTTCGACTAAAAAATCACATTGATTTTTTTAAAAAAGGTTTAAACCTAAAAGAGTCCAGTGGAAAAAAACTAAGCTTCATTGCTCAAGAAATCGGTCGAGAAATTAATACTATTGGAGCAAAAGCATATGACTCAGAAATTCAACATCTTATTGTCAAAATGAAAGACGAATTAGAAAAAATAAAAGAACAATTGTTTAATATTCTATAGTTGAAAAAAAGAAAATTGATTGTTTTTTCCGGGCCCTCAGGAAGTGGCAAAACAACTCTTGTAAAATCAATTTTACAAAAAAAAACAGGTATTGAATTTTCTATTTCAGCGACCTCTAGAAACCCTAGAGGGAATGAAATAAATGAGAAGGATTATTATTTTTTAACCCCTGATGAGTTTAAAAGAAAAATTGAAAATGATCAATTTGTAGAATATGAAGAAGTATATCCCAATAAGTTTTATGGAACTCTAAAGTCAGAAGTTAATAGAATATGGGGCAATGGGTGCCATGTGATTTTTGATATAGATGTTTTTGGAGGTTTAAAAATTAAAAATAAATTTCCCAACGAAACAATTGCCATTTTTGTTAAACCTCCTAATTTAAAGACCCTGGAGGAAAGACTCCGAAAAAGAAAAACTGAAAATGAATCTTCTCTAAAAGAGCGACTATTAAAAGCCAAGATGGAAATAGAAATTGCCTCAAAATTTGATTTTATAATTGTTAATAAAGAAATTGAAAAATCCATTAAATCAGCTATTAAAAAAGTTGATGAGTTTTTAAATACCTAATGAAAAAAATAGGACTTTTTTTTGGAACATTTAATCCAATACATAATGGACATCTCGAACTGGCTGAATTTTTCTTGAGTAATTCAGATATATCAGAAATTTATTTTATTGTTACTCCTGTTAATCCATTTAAAGTAAATTCTAAGATAATTGATGACAGATTTAGATTTGAGATGGTTAAAATTGCAACGGCTAATGAGAAAAATTTTTATCCTTCAAATATTGAATTCAATATTCCTCCGCCAAATTATACCATAAATACTATTTCAAAAATTATCAGAGAATTTCCAAATAATAAATTTTCTATTTTAATGGGTGAAGATAATCTTTCATCATTTAATAAGTGGAAAGACTATAAATTAATTCTTGAAAATGTTGAGTTATATATTTATCCAAGAGAAAATAAATTTCCTGTCCCTGATGATTTAAAAAATAATCCAAGAATTAAAAGTTTTAAAGCTCCTTTAATTAATTTTTCAAGTACACAGATTAGGAATAGAGTAAGAGAAGATAAAGGAATTAGTACCCTAGTCCCCAGAAAAGTTTTTGATTATATAAGAAAGCAGAATTTTTATTTATTAGATTAAAACTCTCTTAAGTATTTTTCAATTTCTACAATATCATCTTTAGATGTAAGATCGGGCACATGCTCAGCCATTGGAATACCTTGCATACTGCCAGGAAAATCTTTTATCATATTTAAAACTGCTATTGGAAGTTCTTTTTCATTTCGCTCTTTATGAATAGGACATGATTTTACATATTTAAATAACTGATCTCCTTTAAAACTAAAAATATTCATACTTACCCGAATTACACCTTTTTTATCTCGAAATGAATGAATTTCTTCCTTTTTAGGTTTTTCAATAATATTTAAAAGCTTGTTTTCATTATCAAGTATTGTAACTGCAAAGCTAGAAAGTCTATTTTCTGGAAATTTTAAATACTTAGCATCATAAGCAATAAATGAGTTAGTCTCTGGGTTCTCTCTTAACCTTGTCAATGCATTCACAGAGTATAGATTATCACTATTACATACAGAAAAACTAATTTTTTTGAGCTGAGGATACTGGTCCATTGCCTGAAGTAAAGCATCTGCTGTTCCCAAAGGCTTAACTCTTCCATCAGGAATATATTGAGTGGCAAAAGAAATAGATAAATCAGAAAAATTAGGATTATTAGAGTAAGTTGTTTTAAACAATTTCGAGTCTTCACCAATTATTAAGTAAATAGATTTATATCCTGAAATCCTCGCATTATTAATTAAGTAATCTAATAATGGTCTTTTACTCTCACCCAAAGCAATAAGCCCTTTACTTATTTGATTTGCCTGCTCAATGGCTTCAGATGAAATCTCTTTCGATGATATAGATTTTTTCATTCTAGATGATAATCCTGCTGCGAGTATAACTAATGTTTGATTCATATTTTAATTTTTAATGACAACTTATATTGTACTTTTTTAATCTCCAATAGTTGTATGGAAGTGGAGTATAAAATCCAATGATTAACATAATTGGAATTACCCACCATGTAAGAATTGCACCACCTGTGAAGAGTAAATCAGTTATATTCATTGCTAGTTCCATTCCAATCATAGAAATAAATGACATTCCTAATGCTGTATTAACTGCTTGTTTAAAATTCATTTGCCTTATCAAAATTATTGTTTCTAAAATAACTGATGTTAATAAACCATTTACAATTGCCAAACCCATTATTTGAACATTATTCCAAGAATGTTCAATATTTTGGAAATAGAAAATGGTCCCAAAATCTCCTATAGAGCATCCCAATAAGCACCAAAAAGTATTAATTTTTGCCTTCCTCCATGTAGATTTGCAGTTCCAATTCATGTTTTATTTATTTGTAAACAATTGCTCCTTCAGTTTCTTTTATTAGAAAAGCATCAATTGCCCCAGCCTTTTTAATTTCAGAAATGATTTTTTCTTCATTACCAGGCTCAGAAATCGCAACGATACATCCTCCTCCTCCAGATCCAATAATTTTAGCACCAATGGCTCCAGCTTTTAGTGAATTTTCAATCATTGAATCAATTCTAGGGACAGTAATTTTTAAATTATCTCTTAACAAAAGATGATGTTTATTCATTAGATCACCCAAATAATTAATATCCGAGGATTCTTTTTGAAGTTCTGAGTAAGCAGCTTTAGTGATAAAATAATTTTTTATACCTGCTGACAAATAGGGTTTTAAGTCAGCATCCACAAGAGTCAAATATTTTTCTAAATCTTCTATTTCAGAATTTTTAATTTCAAAATCTTTTATGGTAGCCTTTACCTGATTTATTGCCTCCAAAGCTTTTGTTTTTAACGAGGCAAGAACACCAAAGGTGTCTTTATCAATTCCTGAGACTCCCACTATTAAACTTGCAATTGATTTTGAAAAAATAACATGAGAGTCATCCTCCGTGTTCAGATAAATTAGATTACCAAGAGATATGGTGAATTGATCCATTTTACCACCAGAAGAATTTCTTTCAATGACTTCAGTCTCATAAGCAAGTTTTGCAAGTCTAACAGAGCTAAATTGTCCATTAATCCCAAAGGCAGTAATCAAAAAATTTATCCACGCTATAGTCAGGGCAGATGAGCTGGATAATCCAGCATTTATGGGTATATCTCCTGAAATGGAAATATTATATCCTGAATTAGGAATACAACCATGTCTTCTAAGTACTTTTAAAGCAATACCTAAATAATCATCTTTTTCTACCTCAATATTTTGTTTATCAATAGGTATTTTAAAGGATTGATTCAAATCATTCATTTGAATATTAAATATTCCTTGATCATTTCTTTCAGAATCTATTGTTATGTATCGATCTATCGCGCATGCTATGATAGGTAATTTTAAATAATCTTGATGATCTCCGAACAAACATATCCTTCCTGGAGCTTTAGAAGTAATTTTAAAATTCATGGATATTAAAACTTAGCTGAATTATTTAATTATAGTATAGATTTTATCTTATTTTTATATAAAGTATATAGAAAGCAAATTTAATTTTTAAAATCTATATTCTTGCCCATTACTTGAATAAAATCTATGAAAAAAAGTAGAAGAAATTTCATAAAAACAACATCTTTATCAATTGCTTCATTAAGCTCCTCATCTTTTCTGACAGGTTTTTCAAATCAATATTCTGATAGAAAATCAGGCAATCAATATATGGGTGACTTCAAAGCTCCAAAAATAAAAAATATAAGGGCTGCATTTATAGGGGTTGGCGCAAGAGGAGGAAATCATTTAAAATCTTTCGCTTCTCTTGAAGGCACTGAAGTTGTTGCAATAAGTGATTTATACCAAGATAATGTTAACAGAGAATTTAAGGTTGCTTCTGAAATTGGTGAAGAAAAAAGACATCAAAATATATCTCTTTACTGGGGAGACGAAAATAAGTGGAGAATTATGCTTCAAGAGATTAAGCCTGATATTGTTTTTATATCAACAAACTGGAATAACCATGCAGTTATGGCAATTGAATCCATGAAAAGTGGAGCTCACGCTTTTGTGGAAGTACCAATTGCTACAAACATAAAAGATCTATGGAACATTATCGACACATCTGAAGAAACAAAAAAACATTGCATGATGTTAGAAAACGTTAATTATGGTAGAGATGAGCTTATGTTTCTTAATATGTGTAGAAAAGGTTTGATTGGTGAATTACTCCATGGAGAAGCTTCTTACATTCATGACCTTAGATTTCAAATGAAAGAAGAAAATCGAGGAACTGGATCTTGGCGAACTTTACATTATGCAAATAGCAAAGGAAATCTTTATCCTACTCACGGGTTAGGCCCTGTTTCACAATATATGAATCTTGCCAGAGGAGAAGACAATTTTAAAACACTTGTTTCTTTTTCATCCCCTGCAATTGGAAGAAGGCTATATGCTGAAAAAAATTATCCAAAAGAACACAAATGGAATAAACTGGAATATAAAAATGGGGATTTAAATACCTCAATTATTAAAACTGAACTAGGAAGGACCATTATGGTTCAATGGGATGAAACAAGTCCAAGACCATATACGAGATTAAACTTGATACAAGGAACAAAAGGAATTTTGGCTGGATTCCCTACTAGAATTGCTCTTGAAGAAGGATTTAAAAATCTTTCAAAAGATCATCACTCTTGGATTGAAGGAAAAGATATGAAGGCTATATATGAAGAATATGATCATCCGCTATATAAAAAGTTAAATGATAAAAGTACAAGTCTTGGTAAACAAATAGCCGAAAGTGGACATGGTGGAATGGACGGAATTATGATTTATAGAATTGTAGAATGTCTTCAAAATGGATTGCCTATGGATCAAAATGTATATGAAGGCTGTTTTTGGAGTGCAATTACTCCACTTAGTGCAAATTCAATAAAGAATGATGGGGGCCCACAGTCTTTCCCAGATTTTACAAGAGGTGATTGGAAAAAAACCAAGCCACTTAAAATAGTAAGTTAAATAAAAAAGCGCCTAACGGCGCTTTTATTATTTATCCAGTAAACGTTAGACTCTTATCAATTATTCTGTTTCTGTTTCATCTGGAGCAACTGCTAACATTAATCCAGTCGCATCACCAAAATCTCCAGAATTGATAATTTTCCCTTCTTCATTAAAGGTAAAATAATGGTACATATATACTTCAAAATCCTTTCCTGATGCAGTATTTTTTCCAGTCCAAGTGCCATAGGTTCTAACACTCCCGTTTAATTGTCCTGTGTCAGGATCAACTCCAGGAAGATAATTATCAGGAGTATACTTAATATTTTCCATTGCATCATGCCAGCCTTTCATGTACTCAAGTGATGCCTTTTTATCCATCAAGGGAGCGCCATAAAAACAGCTTCTCCACTCAACATCATCNGCCATAAAANCTGAAACNCCTTCAAAATTTTCAGATGTAAATGTTTCGAACCATTTCTTTGCTAGTTCAACATTNTTATCAAAATTTGGGTTTTGTTGGGTNGGTGAACACGCAGCTAAAAATATAGCTAACGAAATCAAAATTATTTTTTTCATTATNTNATTATTTTTTGATAAAGCTAAAATTAATTTTTAACTATTTAGCNATTTNTTTNAGAATATTACANAACTNCTTTGATGCATNTTTNCGAGTATATTTCTNAATTCCAACAGGTGATTTTGACTCTAACTTATTTTCAGTCCATAAATTATATATCTTCAAAATATAATCCTTAATTGAATTTATATCATTTGATAAACAAAGTGATGAATTAGGGGAAATTTTCATTAAATCAGAAATTTCAGAATTCAAATTACCAATGACCATTACAGGATTTCCAGTAGCAATATATTCAATAAGTTTTCCTGAAATCATCGTAGAATGCCCTGATTGATTAAAAAGAAAGTTAATGAGTACATGTGAAGATTTCATTAGACTTATTGCCTTATCGTGAATTACATATCCGTGATCTTGTACGCTAATAACTTTAGAAAATTCATGAATGATTTTTTTAGATGTTGATCCAGCAAAACAAAAATTTAAATTTATTTCAGGATATGTTTCTTTAATTGATTTTAAAGCATTAATTAATTGTTTATAACTTTGATTTTCAGTTAGTAATCCAATATATCCTAAAGTAAAAGTTTTATTTTTTTTTGATTCTATTTTTGAAAAAATTTCATGATCATATCCATTGTAAATATTATAAATAGGTTTGTTTTTATCAATAATTTTTTCTTTTAATTGCCTATGGAAATTTTTTTTTGCCGTAGTAAGAATCGCATCAGAAGAATTTAAAACCTTTCTTTCATATTTTGAATCTAAATTCTCTGCCCAGTTCATTCGATACATATCCTTCAGATAAAAAATATCTGTCCAAGGATCTCTTAGATCTATAAGCCAATTAAATTTAAATTTCTCTCTTAGATGAAGACCTATTAGATGAGATGAATGAGGGGGGCCAGAAGTTATTACCGTCCGGATTTTTTCTTTTTTTAAAATTTCTTCACCAACCCTTATTGCATAGGAATTCCAGCCTTTCCTGGCATCTGGTATATAAAAATTTCCTCTTATAAATGCAATAACCTTTGATAAAAACCCTTTATTTAAAACCTCTCCTTGCGGGAAGGGTTGTTCAGCTTTTTTTTTAAATAAAAATCTGTAAAGCCTTAAAATTTCTCTAGATTTTGTTCTGTGCACTTCAATATTTTCAGTTTCTTTTTCTAATGATAAATCTATTGAGTTGAAAGAAGCTGATTTTGGGTCAACGGTGACAACTATTGGTTTAAATCCATAATCTTTCATGTACTTAGCAAAGTAAACCCATCTTTGAACACCTGATCCTCCAGATGGAGGCCAATAATATGTGAAAATAAGTGCTTTGGAAAGTTCTTTCAATGAATTTTTGTTTGTGCTTTTTTCCATATAGGAACTGATGAACAGGCCTCTCCATAAAAAATGCTTTTAGATACCTTTTGAAACTTAACCAGTAATTGAATAAAAACATTTTCAGGTATTTCTTTTTCAGAACATCCTTTGATGATTATAGGCTTATCCTTGTATTGATCGAAATTCAAATTATCAATAACGGTTTTAAATAGATGATTTTCAAGCATTTCCAAATCACCAAAGACTACTTCTTTTGCAACTGAATTTAAATAAGATGCGATCAAAAGAGGTGCCCAAGCAGGAAGAATAGCTTCAGAAGAACAATCTATAGCTACATATTTACCTTTAAATTCATCCCAATGATGATTCTTTGCTTTATCTCTGAATTTTTGTTCTTTTAATACCAATCCTTGCTCAAGCCAATCACTGATATCAAAAAATACTCTTTCCCCTTTAGGATAAAATTCCTCTATATCAAAAGTTATAAGACTGCTTTTTGTAACTCTATTTACTATGGGTTCATTCATTATAAAAATCCTAATTCTAATTTTGCCTCCTCACTCATTAAATCCTTATTCCATGGAGGGTCAAAAGTTATCTCCACTTTGGCACTTTTTATTAATTTAATAGACTCAACCTTTTCTTCAA
>PBWA01000019.1 GCA_002728855.1 Flavobacteriaceae bacterium | reverse complement strand
TTCAAGATGGTAGAATTGTTTCAAAACGTCGTGTAGGTTGCTTCGCCTATTCGATTGTTGGTGAAGAACTTAAAATATCATCTCAATATGAGTCATTGAAAAAAATGAGATCATGGGGATTCAAAGTACCTGATTACTCAGTGATCTCAGGTAGTTTATCAGATGTATTTAATTATTTAGATAAATGGGACAAAGATAGATTTAATTTACCTTACGAAATTGATGGCATTGTAATTAAGGTAAATAGTTTTGATCATCAATTTAATCTAGGATACACAGCTAAGGCTCCAAGATGGGCAGTAGCATTCAAATTTAATTCAGAACAAATTAAAACAAAATTATTATCAGTAGAATATCAAGTTGGTAGAACAGGAGCAATTACCCCAGTAGCTAACCTAAAACCTGTTTTGCTTTCAGGGACTACAGTCAAAAGAGCTTCACTCCATAATTCTGACCAAATAAAAAAGTTTTCATTAAGATTAGGAGATACTGTTTTGATTGAAAAAGGGGGAGAAATTATTCCGAAGATTGTCTCCGTAGATGATAATAACAGTAGAGTCAAAAGAGAAATAATTAAATTTATTTTGCAATGTCCTAGTTGCGGGACTCAACTCATCAGAATTAAGGGGGAAGCCCAACATTATTGTCCAAACTCTAATTTTTGTGATCCTCAAAACATTGGAAAAATTCAACATTTTGTATCTAGAAAAGCCATGAATATAGATGGATTAGGCAATGAGAGAATAGCTTTATTTTACAGGCAAAAAATAATTTCAAACATAGCCGATCTCTACTCAATTTCTCCGGAATCTCTTAGAGAGCTTGATGGAATGGGGGATAGGTCAATTAAAAAATTATTTGATTCAATTGAGTCATCAAAAAATCGACCATTTCATAAAGTTCTTTTTGGATTGGGAATTAGGCATGTTGGTGAAACTGTAGCATTGAAATTAACAAACACTTTCAAATCAATTGATGAAATAATTAGTTTGAATATTGAATCTCTTATATCAGTAAATGAAATTGGAGAAAAAATTGCTAAAAGTATTGTGGATTATTTTCAAGATTCAGATAATATTGATGTCTTGAATAAATTAAAAGATGCTGGGTTAATATTTTCCATTCAAGAAAAGTCAAAATCAGTTAATAATAGGTTGAGTAATAAAAAAATTATAGTTACTGGGACCTTTAGTTCAAGTCGAGATGAACTTAAAGATAAAATTTTATTTCTAGGAGGAACTATTTCTTCTTCAATTTCAAAAAATATCGATTTTATTATTTGTGGAGAAAATCCTGGCCCTACTAAAATTGAAAAAGCTAATCAACTAGGGCTTAAAATTATAAGTGAAGTAGATTTTTATGAGATGATTCAAACTTAAAATGTATTTTTAATCTTGATTTATTAAAGATGACAATTTTAGAACCCACTAATCAATGAATTTTTTTAAAAAACAATTTCTTTCAAAAATTTACAGAAAAGAAATTGCTTTTAAAGCAGTTAATTCAAAAAGAAAACTTAATAAAAAGATTTCAAATATTGGTGTAATTTTAGATGGTAATCTTTCTGTTCCTGAAGATCTTCTGTTTAATTTAGCTTCAATATTTGGATTGTCAAAATCAAGGGTTTTTATTTTGATCTACACTGATATAAAAAGAAAAGAAAATTTAGTTTCGTCTGAAAGAAGATTTTATTCTTCCGACATAAATTTTTTTGGAAAATTTAATAAAACTATAACTAAATTTAATTCAAAACGATATGATATTTTGATTAACTATTATGATAGAAATTTTTTACCTATGAAACTTGTTACTTTAAGATGTCAAAGTAAAATTAATGTTGGTTTTCCAAACGTTGATCATCGTTTAAATGATTTAATTTTAAACATTGACATTACTGACAGCTTATTATTTTTATCGGAATTTGAAAAATATATAAAATTATTATATGGTGGATTTGAAAAATAGAATAAGTGGTCATGGAGTTGCTATGATTACACCCTTTGATAATGATCTAAAAGTAGATTTTGATTCAACAACAAAAGTAGTTGATAATTTAATTGATAATAAAATTGACTTCTTAGTTGTACTAGGCACTACCTCTGAATCTCCAACATTAAGAAAGGAAGAAAAGAGAGATATAATAAAGCATATAATTTCTGTTAATTCAAATAGAGTTCCACTTATTCTTGGCCTAGGAGGTAATTCGACCCAAAATGTGTTAGATGATTTAGAGTACTATGATTTAAATTCTTTTGATGCATTGTTGTCTGTTACACCATACTACAATAAACCGAGTCAAAAAGGCCTATATTATCACTATAAATCAATAGCAATTAATTCACCATTACCAATAATTTTATATAATGTACCTCATAGAACAGGTGTGAATATTTCACCTCATACGGTTTATAAATTAGCTAACGATTTTGAAAATATTGTTGGAATAAAAGAAGCTTCAAATGATATTGAACAGGCGAAAGAAATTTTAAATTCATGTCCAAGTGATTTTATTGTTCTTTCTGGGGATGATCAACATGCAGTTAAAATGATCAGTATAGGAGCGAAAGGTTGGATTTCCGTTATTGGAAACGCTATGCCTAAGTTATGCTCTAAAATGTTAAATTTAGCATTGGATGGAGATATAAAAAATGCTTTAATTTTTCAAAATCAAATTTCAACACTAATAGATATGATTTTTTCTGAAGGAAATCCTACTGGAATTAAAGCACTTATGAATATTTTGGAACTATGTAAAAATAACTTGAGATTACCCCTAGTTAAGACAAGTAGTGAACTTTATGAAAAAATCAGGGAAGAAGCTATTTCAAATCAGAATCTCTTCTGAAGTTTATTTTTTTTAATCATCAAATAATCATTAATTTCGGCGAATGAAAACGTCTAATTTAATATTTGTTAGTTTTTTGCTAGCTTTTATTTTCTCTTGTAATGAATATCAAAATCTGTTAAAGAGTGATAACAATTCTGAAAAATTCAGAGCAGCTGAAAATTTCTATAATTCTGGAGATTATAAGAGAGCAAATAGATTATTTGAAGATGTTATCCCTTTTTATAGAGGAAAACCTCAAGCTGAAAGACTAATTTTCTTTTATGCAAATTCATATTACAATCTTAAAATGTATTATTTGGCTGCTTCTCAATTTGAAAATTTTATAAAGTCTTATCCAAAAAGTGAAAAATTCGAAGAAGCTAACTTTATGATTGCAAAATGTTATTATATGCTTTCTCCTATTCATAGTCTTGATCAAAAAGACACTAATACTGCTATCGAAAAATTACAAATTTTCATTAATAATTATCCGAAGTCAATATATATTGAAGAAGCAAATAATCTTATTTCTGAACTTCAAGAAAAGCTTGAGAAAAAAGACTTTGAAATATCTAAGCAATATTATACAATAAGAGACTACCAAGCTGCAATAAGATCTGTTGATAACTTTATTGGAGAATTTGCTGGCACTAAGTATAGAGAAGAAGCATTGTATTATAAATTTCTTTCTTCATACGAAATTGCTGTCAATAGTATCCAATCTAAAAAGCTAGACAGACTCAAACAGCTTAAACTACTATACTCTTCTATTGTAAAATATTATCCTGAAACTATTTTTATTGATCAACTTTCATCAAAAATGGATATAGTAGAAAAAGAAATTAATACTTTTGAACAAATAAATTAATACAAAGATGACTAAGTACAGAAAATCGAAAGCCCCAGCTACTACAATTACTTATAGTAGAGATAAAATTGAAGAAGCAACTGATAATATCTACAAAGCAATATCTTTAATAGCTAAGAGATCCAATCAAGTAAATTTAGAAATAAGAAAGGAGTTGCANGAAAAGNTAGATGAGTTTGCNACCAATAATGACAGNTTAGAAGAAATTTTCGAAAACAAAGAACAAATTGAAGTTTCTAAGTTTTATGAAAGATTACCTAAGTCATATGCCATTGCCATTGAAGAATGGTTAGAGGATAAAATTTATCACAGAAACACTGAAGAATCGAACTCTTAAATCATGAGTTTTTTATCAGGGAAAAATGTCCTACTTGGAATTAGTGGTGGAATCGCTGCATATAAAGCACCTTTTATTCTCCGTTTGCTAAAAAAGAGAAGTTGTGAAGTCAAAGTTATAATGACAACTTCAGCAAAAGATTTTGTAAGTCCACTGACGCTTTCAACTTTATCTGAAAATAATGTTCTTTCAACTTTTACCTCTGACAATAAAAATGATACCTGGAATAATCATGTCTCAATAGCTAAATGGGCTGATTTATTTATAATCGCTCCAGCTACGTCTAATATTATTTCATCAATGGCATCTGCCAAGTGTGATAATTTGCTTATTGCAACTTATCTTTCATTTAATGGGGATGTTTACATTGCACCATCTATGGATCTAGATATGTATGAGAATTCCGCAAACCAAAAGAATATTGATAGTCTTATAAATTCAGGCAAGAGAGTT
Source organism: Flavobacteriaceae bacterium (assembly GCA_002728855.1). Classification (GTDB taxonomy): domain Bacteria; phylum Bacteroidota; class Bacteroidia; order Flavobacteriales; family Flavobacteriaceae. Next base: position 36,565 of record PBWA01000019.1, on the reverse strand, counting down.
TTGCCTGTAGGAACCGGATATCTTGCGAGTGGACTTGAGGGTAAAGGAAGAATGTTAGAACCTGAAGAAATAATTCAATATATTGAAGATGATTTATCTAAGAATTTGCCACTGAATGGTAAAAAAGTTTTAATAACTGCTGGACCAACATATGAATCAATTGATCCAATCAGATTTATTGCAAATAAAAGTAGTGGTAAAATGGGTTTTGCTTTGGCAAAACGTGCAGCAGAACTTGGGTCAGAAGTTTTTCTTTTTTCAGGACCAACCTCTCTTGATATTGTCAATTCTTCTGTCAAAATCATTAGAATTGATAATTCTGATGAGATGTTTGAAAAAGTTATGAAAAAATATGACGAAATGGATATTGTTATATCTGCTGCTGCTATTTCTGACTTTAAATCAAAAACGATTTTTTCAAATAAGATTAAAAACAATGAGCAATCTATTAAATTAGAATTTATTCCCACAAAAGACATACTTGAGCAAATGGGTAAAAGAAAAAAAAATCAATTATTAATCGGATTTGCTCTTGAAACTGAGAATGCAATCGAAAATTCTCTTTTGAAACTAAAAAATAAAAATCTTGATGCAATTGTTTTAAATTCATTTAACGAAGATAACCTAGTATTTGGAAGTGATGAGAACAAGATAACTTACATAAGATCAAAAAATGATGTGACTCATTTTGATATCAAATCAAAATATTTAGTTGCTAAAGATATTTTTGATCAAATATTATCTGAATATGCGTAATTTACTTTTATTCCTTTCTTTTCTGATTAACTTCAGTATTCAATCTCAGGAGCTGACCTGTCAAGTGATTATTAATTCTAATCTTGTAGACCAGACAAATCAAAAGATTTTTAAAACTCTTGAAGTTTCATTAAATGAATTTGTTAATAATAATTCATGGACCAATATTGACTTTCTTCAAAACGAGAGAATAAAATGTAGTTTTGTTTTGAATTTGACACAATATAATGCTGATTTATTTGAAGGAACACTTCAAATTTTATCTCAAAGACCAATTTTCATGTCAGATTATGATAGTCCAATCTTTAATTTTTTAGATAAGGATATAAAGTTTAAGTATGAAGAATATCAACCATTGTTCTATAACAGTGAATCATTCGAATCCAATCTAATCTCAATTTTTAGTTTTTATATCTACTTAATCTTAGCACTTGATGCAGATACATATTCATTATTTGGAGGTCAAAAATATATAGATGAAGCCCAAAAAATAGTTAATTTATCTCAGCAAGGTGGTAAAGGTTGGAATCAAAATAATTCAAATCGGAATAGATTTTGGCTAGTTGATGCTATTCGATCAAATTCTTACAAAGAATATAGGCAAACGCTTTATGATTATCATCGAAAGGGAATGGACTTTTTAACTGATGATCCATTAAACGCCAAAAAGCAAATAATGTTTTCATTTACTAATCTTGAAAAGCTGTATCTTAGAAGACCAAATGCATTGCCTATCCAGATTTTTTTCGACGCTAAATCTCAGGAGATACTTGACATTTTTTCTTCTGGTCCAAAAGTAGATTTTGAAAACACATATATTCTTTTAAATAAAGTTGCTCCTTTTTTTGCTTCAAAATGGAAGCAAATTAACTATTAGCATATATTTGAACTATTATAAATAAATTATTGAAATTTGATCACAAGTTTAAGCGTCAAGAATTATGCATTAATAGAAAGCTTAGATGTTAAGTTTTCAAATGGCATGACTTGTATTACTGGTGAAACAGGTGCTGGAAAATCCATACTTTTAGGTGCTTTAAATCTTATTTTAGGAAAAAGAGCAGACTTAAAATTGCTTAAAGATTCGAAAATGAAATGTGTTGTTGAGGCAATATTTAAGATTGACAACTATAATCTCCAAGATTTTTTTTCAGATAAAAATCTTGATTATGATATTGATACAATTGTAAGAAGAGAGATATCTTCAACAGGAAAGACAAGAGCATTTATTAATGATACTCCTGTAAATCTTAATACGCTTAATCTTTTTACTAAGCATTTGGTAGATATTCATTCACAGAATGAAAATGAAATCATGCTTTCTTCTCAATATCAATTATTAGTCCTTGATTTTTTTGCCAAGAATCAAGAGTTTATAGAAGACTATCAAAATAAGCTTAGTAAACATAAAGTATTAATTTCTAAATTTCAGGAACTGAAGTTATCACAAGAAAAAATATCAGAAAATATTGATTACAAGACTTTTTTATATAAAGAACTAGACAAAATAGAGTTAACTAATGGTATTCAAGAGAAAATTGAAGAGAAATTAAATTTCCTCTCAAACACTGAAGATTTTAGGCTTTTTATTTTGGAAGCGATACAAATTTTAGAAGATGAAAAGTTTGGACTTTTAAATAAAGCAGGGTCTTTAAACTCTCTTTTTAAAAAGTTTTCAGATAAATCTCCTAAGTTTCGGAATCTTTCCTCACGAACTTTGAATCTTTCCTATGATTTAATGGATATTTTAAGTGAGTTAAGATTATCATTAGATGATCTAGAATCTGATCCTGAAAAATTAAATGATTTAGAAACAAAATTAGATTTAATTTATTCGCTATATAAAAAACATAAAGTCGATAGTATAAATGATCTAATTCTTATCAAGGAAAAGCTTTATAAAGAAATAAATTCTTTTGAAAATTTTGATCACAACATTAATGAATTAAGATCCTCAATAAATGAAACTGAATTTCAACTAAACAAGTTATCATCGGTGATTCATAATAACAGAATAAAAGCTATACCATTAATGCTTAAAGAACTTCAAATTTTAGTTTCTAAAATGGGTATGAAAAACGCTAAATTTCAGATTAATCTAATTAAAGGTGATACTTATCTTAAAAATGGGAAAGATTCAATAGAGTTTTTATTTTCAGCAAATAGAGGAGTTGACTTTAAGCTACTAAAAAAAGTAGTTTCAGGTGGAGAACTTTCTAGAATTATACTTTCAATGAAAAGTATTCTAGCGCGCTATAAAAAACTACCTACAATTATTTTTGATGAAATTGATTCCGGTATTTCTGGAATAATTTCAAATGGATTAGCTGATGTAATGTATGATATGTCAAAAAAAATGCAAGTATTTACAATTACTCACTCACCTCAAATAGCTTCAAAAGGGAATGTTCATATAGGTGTTTATAAAGAATTTGAAGATAACTCAACAGTTACTAAATTGAAAATTTTGGATTCCAATGAACGAATTAAAGAAGTAGCTTTTATGTTATCAGGAAAAAAAATAACCAAGTCTGCATTAGAACATGCGAAGCAATTACTCAATTAGCTTTATCTTTAATAATTAAAAAAATCAAACATGTCTTATAAAATATTAAACGGTAAAAAGGGAATAATTTTTGGAGCTCTTGATGAAATGTCAATAGCTTGGAAAACTGCTCAAGCTGTAAAGGAAGCTGGAGGTGATTTTGTTTTAACAAATGCTCCTGTCGCCCTTAGAATGGGTAAAATAGATGAATTGGCAAAAGAAACTAGCTCTCAAATTTTTGCAGCTGATGCTACAAATCTAGATGATTTAAATAAGCTAGTAGAATATACTCTTAACCACTTTAACTCAAAGATTGATTTTGTTTTACATTCTATTGGAATGTCTATTAATGTTAGAAAAGGTAGACATTATACAGATTTGAATTATGATTGGATGTCTAAAGGTTCTGATGTTTCTGCTGTTTCTTTTCATAAACTTATGCAAACCCTATACAAAAATGACGCAATGAATAAATGGGGAAGTATTATTGCCTTATCATATATAGCAGCTCAGAGAATTTTTCCTAATTATAATGATATGGCTGATAATAAAGCACTTTTAGAATCTATTGCACGAAGTTTTGGTTATTTCTTTGGGAAATCTAAACAAGTTAGAGTAAATACCATTTCTCAATCACCAACGATTACTACTGCTGGAAAAGGTGTTAAAGGATTCAATGAATTTTTAAGTTTTTCAGATAAGTTATCTCCCTTAGGCAATGCAACTTCAGAAGACTGTGCCAACTATATTGTAATGATGTTTTCTGATTATACAAAAAAAGTCACACTTCAAAATCTTTTTAATGATGGAGGCTATTCTAGTGTTGGTGTTAGTCAAGAAATTTTAGACTTAATTAAAGATAGAAAAGAATAGATGGATTTAGCTTCAATGTTATTATGTCAAACCTTTACCCTATTTTAAAAACAATTCGAAGTTATCTTCCTCAAAAAAGTCAGTTTAAATTCATCATATTATTTATTCTAATTTCATTTTCTCTCTGGATATTTACAAAATTATCTGACGAACAAACCTCGAAGATTTCTTTCCCTATAGAATTAATAAACATCCCTGATTTAATGATAATAGATCAGGCTGTTGATAAGAATATTAATTTAACACTGACTTCATCAGGATTTGATTTATTAATTTATTCAATAAAAAATCCAATACAATTAAATCTCTCATTAGCTAATTATAATAATGGAGTAGGATCAATAAAACTCTTTGACCAAAAATTTCAAATTCAAAAACAACTATTTGAAGGAACAATCATTAACGAAATAGATCCTCCTATTTTGAATTTTGATTATTCAAATTTAAGACGAAAAAAAGTTAAAGTATCTGCAAATGCTAATTTAACATATATGTCTGGCTACAATAAATATGGAAGCTGGGAAATAAAACCCGATAGTATTTTTGTGTCTGGTCCACTTTCAATCGTTGACTCTTTAAAAACTATACCCACATTATTAATTAATTATGACAATGTTAATTTCGATTTAAATGAGGATTTAGAATTGCTGTCAATTCATCCCCAAGTTGAATACGATACAAAATTTGTAAATATTAATTTATCTGTAAAAAAATACACTGAAAAAACTTTATCATCTCCCATAAATATAATTAACCTTCCTGATAGTTTATCAATAAGGCTTTTTCCGCAAAATATAGATATCTCTTTTACAATACCATTGGAAAATGCAGAGTCAATCAGTCCTAATGACTTTTCTTTTTATTCTGATTTTATAGAATCTGATTTGGGTAATAAAGATAAATTGATAATAAAATTATCAAAAAAACCTGGGACAGTTTCAAGGTTAAAATGGGAGCCAAAATATGTTAAATATTTAATTAGAGAATGAAAATTATTGGTATAACTGGAGGTATGGGAAGTGGAAAAACAAAAGCTTTGAGTTTTTTCAAATCAAAGGGCATTCCATGTTATGAGTCTGATAGGCGCGCCAAAGACTTGTTAAATTCTGATAATAAATTAATAAAAAAAATTAAATTTAATTTTGGAAAAAATATTTACAATGAATATGGGTTAGACACAAAAGAATTAGCCGATGTTGTTTTTAATAAAGAAGAATCACTCAAAGTACTTAATAATATAGTCCATCCTTATGTTAGATATGATTTCAAGAAATTTATTAAGAATCAAAAGTCTAAAATAGTTTTTTATGAATCTGCCATAATTTTTGAACATTCAAATCAAGATTATTTTGATAAAATTATTTTAATGATATCTTCTTTCGAAGATCGACTAAAAAGAATAATTAAAAGAGATGCAATTTCTTTAAATGAAATAAAAAAAAGAATGCATAATCAATTAAATGACAAAGATAAAATTCCATTAGCGGATTATGTCGTCTATAATAATTTATGGAAAAATACTCTTTTAGATCTTGAAAATATATACTTAAAAATTAAAGATTTAGATTAGCTCATCATTTTTTTCGAAATTTGTAGTAGAAAATTATTTTAGAAATAGATATGTTGTTATGAAAAAAAACTTTTTCATAATATTAGTTGGATTGATGTTGTCATCTCTTTTGGCAATAATTTTGGTTCAAGTATACTGGACTTATTCAGCTTGGAAAGATAAAGAAGAGGAATTTTCCTTGTCGGTAATGCAATCTTTAAATACAGTCTCATCTCAGATTCAAGACAGGGAACTCAGTGATTATATTGATGCTTTTGAAAGACTAATCGATTCAGTTGGAACTCCAGACGAATCAAACTATACTGATATTTTTCTTTTTATGGATGAGAACGTTAGTAGTAATTTAACATCTTTTTACGCTTATGGAATTTTAGAAGAAGATTATAACATAAACTTATCTGAAATAAACTTAAACATTTCAAATGAAGAGAATATAAAAGATCTCAAAAATGTTAAGACTACTACAATTTTAAATAATGATCAAATTTTTAATCGTGAAAACAGATTCGCTTCTTCAATAAATAAATTAAAATCTGTTGAGAGAATAAATATTTTTGATCAAGCTAAATATCGTTCAGCATTTTTAGATTATTCATCTACAATTCCTATTCACCGCAGAGTTAGCTCATTTGAATTAAAAGCCCTCTTGGAAGCTGAACTTAGGGCAAAAAATATTAACACTGAATTTGAGTTTGGCATATATAACAATGGTTTGGCAACTAAGATTAAATCAAATAGTTATATAGAATCACAGTCAGGGCCATCATACAAAACGCCTATTTTTGTGAATGATAATGGAGAAAGCCCTTATACATTAGTTGTTTCATTTCCGGAAAAAGATAAATATGTGTTTTCTTCAATTATAAGTGTTGCTGGCCTCTCAATACTTCTGACATTATTTGTTTTAATTGTATCGACAACGGCAATTTATCAAATCATACATCAAAAGAAGATCTCTGAGATCAAATCAGATTTTATTAATAATATGTCACATGAGTTTAAAACACCGATAGCGACAATCAGTCTAGCACTGGATGCAATAAAAGACCCTAAGACACTAGATAAGACCTCTAAAGTTAAAGATTATGTTAAAATTATTAAGGAAGAAAATAATCGAATGTTATCTCAGGTTGAGGATATTTTACTTATTTCCCAGCTTGAGAAAGGTCTTTTACCAATGAAAAAGGAAAGTGTTAACATAAATAACGTGATTAAGAATTCAATTCATCATGTGAAATTAATTTTGCAAAACAAAAATGGTAAAATAGACGTAAGTTACAAAGCAGATGAACCAAATGTCATTGGTAATTTTGATCATTTAACAAATGTTTTTGTGAATATTTTAGATAATGCTTTAAAATATTCTGAGAATGTTCCTATAATTAAAATATCAACAAAAACTATTGATGATTATCTTAAAATAATAATTGAGGATAACGGCATTGGAATGGATAAATCAACTAAAAGATTAATTTTTGATAAGTTTTATAGAAAGGAAAGAGGAAATATTCATGATGTTAAAGGACATGGCCTAGGCTTAAGTTATGTTAAAAAAATAATAGATCTTCACAGAGGGAAAATTGAATTGATAAGCAAAGTTAAAACTGGGACAAAATTTATTATAACACTACCTTTGAAATAAATGAGAACTAATTTAAAAAAAATATTAATAGTTGAAGATGACCATAATTTTGGAAACATATTAAAGGATTATTTAACTCTTAATAACTATGATGTTGTTTTAGCGTCAAATGGTAAAGATGGATATGAAAAATTTTTTACTGATGATTTTGATCTATGTATATTAGATGTTATGATGCCATATAAGGATGGTTTTACTTTGGCTAAAGAAATTCGTGAGAAAGATGATAATTCGCCAATTATTTTTTTAACTGCAAAAACATTAAAAGAAGATGTTTTAAGAGGCTTTAAAACAGGTGCTGATGATTATTTGACAAAGCCCTTTGATTCAGAAGTTTTGTTAGCTAAAATAAAGGCTATACTTAAGAGAAATAGCTTAATTGAAATACCTGAAGTTGAAGAATTTTTATTTGAAATAGGAGAATTTAAATTTAATTCTAAACTAAGAATATTGTCATATAAATCAAATGATCCAGTAAAGTTATCTCCAAAGGAAAGCCAATTACTTCGTTTGCTAATTTTATATAAAAATGATTTATTAACTAGAAATATCGCCTTAAACAAGATTTGGCGTGATCAAAGCTATTTCACTTCAAGAAGTATGGATGTTTACATTGCAAAACTTAGAAAGCTTTTAGAGAGGGATCAAAATATTGAGATTCTTAATGTCCATGGAGAGGGATTTAGATTGACAGTAAATTAATTAACTAGTTTCTTGGATGATGAGCCGTAAGAATTTCTTTTAAGTATTTATTATCCATGTGGGTGTATATTTCAGTAGTAGTTATATTTTCATGTCCCATCATCAGCTGAATTACTTTAAGATCAGCTCCATTTTCTAGAAGATGAGTTGCAAATGAGTGTCTAAATGTATGTGGGCTGATATTTTTTTTTATTCCAGAGATTTTTACTAGCTTTTTAATTATCAGGTAAATCATTTCTCTTGAAATTTTCCTACCCCTTCTATTCAAGAACAGAATATCATTAGATTCTGAGGGTATCTTTAATTTAGATCGATATTTTTGAGTATATATCTTTATATATTTTTTAGAATAATTTCCAAGCGGGACAAGTCTCTCTTTTTTTCCTTTACCAAACACTTTAATAAGATTTTCATTTTCAAAAACATTTGAGATATTTAGATTAATTAGCTCACTGACTCTTAATCCACTACCATAAAGAGTTTCCAAAATAGCTCTATTTCTATATCCAAGGAAATCACTTAATCTTATTTTTGACATCAACATTTCGATTTCATTGAGATTAAGTACCTCAGGAAGTTTTCTGCCTAATTTTGGACTTTCAATCAATTCAACCGGAGATGATTCAATGTAGTTCTCAAAAACTAGAAAATTAAAAAAACTCTTTAATCCTGAAATTCTTCTTGCTTGAGTATAGGGACTATTCTCTTTAGATTGCTTGTAAATGAACTCTTGAATAGTTTCTTTTGAGCAATTTTGAGGAGTTTCATCTATTTTATTTTCCTCAATGAAATATACTAAAGAATTAACATCAATTATATAATTTTCAATTGAGTTTTCAGAGAGGCCACGCTCAATTTTTAAATATTGACTAAAATCTTTAATTATATTTTTCCAGGTCAAATTCAAAAAATCATTATTAATTTTTATTTAGTAAAATTAAAAAGGATGATATTAAATCGAGCATTTTTTAATTAATTTAGCCTAAAAAGCGATATGAATATATCTATTATTAATGGTCCAAATCTCAACTTATTGGGCACTAGAGAGACTGAAATATACGGGAGCAATGATTTTGAAACTTTTTTTGAAGATTTAAAAGTTGAATATTCAAGTATTAATTTTAAGTATTTTCAATCCAATATTGAAGGAGAAATAATTAATTTTCTTCATGATGAAGGTTTCTCTTCAGATGGAATTTTACTTAATGCTGCAGCATACACACACACCTCTGTTGGAATTGCAGATGCAATAAAATCTATTAAATCTCCCGTAATAGAAATTCATATTTCAAATACTTTTTCTCGAGAGAATTTTAGACATAAATCATTTATTAGCCCAGTTGCAAGAGGAATTATAGCAGGTTTTGGACTAAACAGCTATAAACTAGGTATTGAAAGTATTATTAAAATATTTAAAGATGAATAACTTCTCCGTACGCATCTGCAACAGCTTCAACTAAAGCTTCACTCATAGTTGGATGAGGATGAATTGTTTTTAAAACCTCTTCGCCTGTAGTTTCAAGTTTACGACCTAGTACTGCTTCTGCAATCATATCGGTTACTCCAAGACCTATCATATGACAACCAAGCCATTCTCCATATTTTTTATCAAAAATCACCTTTATAAAACCTTCATCATTGCCACTAGCCTTTGCTTTGCCTGAAGCTGAAAACGGAAATTTTCCTATCATAATGTCATATCCTTTATTTTTTGCTTGATTTTCAGTTAATCCAACTGAAGCTATTTCAGGAGAACAGTATGTGCAGCCAGGTATGTTATTATAGTCTATAGGGTCAACATCTTTACCAGCTATTTTTTCTACACAAACTATACCTTCTGCAGAAGCTACATGTGCTAATGCCTGTCCCTTGGTAATATCTCCGATAGCATAGTAGCCAGGAATATTTGTTTCATAAAAATCATTTACTATAATTTTATCTTTATCAATAGCAATCCCAACTTCTTCTAGACCAATTTCTTCTATATTGCTTTTTATTCCAACAGCAGAGAGAAGAACATCTGCTTTGATTTCTTGTTCTTTTTTATTAGTTACTACTTTAGCAGAAATACCTCTTGATTTTTTTTCAACCAAAATAACCTCAGAGTTTGTTATTACTTCAATTCCCTTTTTTTGGAAACTTTTTTGTAATTGTTTTGATATTTCATGATCTTCGACAGGAACAACTCTATCTTGGTACTCGATTAATGTTACCTTACTGCCCATTGAGTTATAAAAGTATGCAAACTCAACACCTATAGCGCCAGAACCAACTATAATAATACTTTTAGGCTGTTTCTGTAAAGTCATTGCTTCTCGATAGCCAAATATCTTTTCTCCATCTTTTGGAATTGAAGGAATTTCTCTTGAACGTGCCCCAGTAGCTATAATGATATTTTTAGATTTGAGTTCTTCAGATTTATCTCCGTTTATTACTTTAACAATTTTATTTGGCATAATTTTTCCAAAACCCTCGATCACATCAATTTTATTTTTCTTCATTAAAAATTTTACACCCTTGCTCATATCATCAGCAATATTTCTACTCCTATTAATAACGGCATTGAAATCTTTATCATATTCCTTGATATTAATACCATAATCATTTGCATGATTTAAATATTCAAAAACCTGGGCAGATTTGAGTAATGCCTTGGTTGGAATACAACCCCAATTAAGACAAACACCTCCAAGACTTTCTTTTTCTACTAGAGCAGTTTTAAATCCCAATTGAGAAGCTCGTATTGCTGTAACATAACCACCTGGGCCACTTCCAATTATAACTATATCATATTCAGACATAAATAAAAATTAAAAATATGGCAAATTTACTAAACAAATACTTTATTTCTTCTTTGAAAAAGATTCTTTTTTAAAAGATAAACTAATTGAATTAATACAATATCTTTTGCCAGTAATTGTTGGACCATCATTAAAAACATGACCTTGATGACCACCACAATTACTACATATAACTTCAGTCCTTATCATCCCATGACTTAAATCAATTAATTCTATAACTGAATCTTTTATAGGAGAGTCAAAACTAGGCCAGCCACAACTACTTTTAAACTTACTATCGCTTGTAAAAAGTTCCTTTCCGCAACCGGAACAACTATAATTGCCCTTTTCGAAGTGATTATTATATTTTCCAGTGAAAGGCCTTTCAGTACCTTTTTTTCTGAGAATTTGAAATTGCTTTGAAGAGAGAATTTTCTCCCACTCTTTTTCAGATTTTTTATTCATTTATAGATTTAAAATTTAGTGCTGCTGAATTAATGCAGTGCCTTTGACCAGTGGTTTTTTTTGGTCCATCATTAAAAAGATGACCTAAATGACCCCCACAGTTAGCACATTTTATTTCAGTTCTGGGAAAACCAAGTTTATATTCAATACTAAACTCTAAATTATCATTTATTCCTCTGTCAAATGATGGCCATCCAGATTTTGAGTTATACTTATACTTGGAATTGTACAAATCAATTCCACAACCCATACATTTATAGATTCCATTTTCATAATGATCATCATATTTCCCAGTAAAAGCATACTCAGTTCCAGATTCCCTTAAAACGAAATAACTAATTTCAGATAATTCTGATTGCCATTCAAGATCAGTTTTTATGACATTGTATAAAACATCATTTTTAGTATCTTCTTTAGGAGAAACTTTACAGGATAAAATAAAAAGACTAAAGAAGACTAAATAATAATTTATCATATACAAATTTAAGTAAAGAATATTAAAAGCTTATATCTAAAATTTCTATAAATTATTAGTTTTTAATAATGAATTATTAAATTGCTAATGAAATTATTTCATGAGCGTCAAATTTCACATAGAAAAACGAAGTAAAAAAATCATAAATGCATGGGCCTCATATGACTGGGCAAATTCTGTATTTTTCTTAGTTATAACTTCTACTATTTTTCCTATTTATTATAGCTCATTGTTTGTTGAAAAAAATACCGTTATTTTGTTTGATAATGATGTTAACCACACTTCTTTAATAAGTTACATCACTGCTCTGGCATTCACTTTTATTGTATTTATATCCCCTCTTCTTTCTGGAATTGCAGATTTTATTGGAAATAAAAAAAGATTTATGAAATTTTTCATTTTTTTGGGATCTTTTTCTTGTATTGGTCTTTACTGGCTTGATATAAATAATTTAATACTTGGTTTATCATGTTACTTTTTCGGCTTAATAGGTGCATGGGGCAGCCTAGTTTACTACAATTCTTATCTTCCAGATATTGCATTTCAAAATCAGCATGATAGAGCTAGCGCCAAAGGATTTGCCTTAGGTTATATAGGTAGTGTAACACTACTTTTAATTAATCTATCAATGGTAATGTATCCTAATTTTTATGGAATTACTGGCGATTTTGAGGAAGCAACTATTAAAGCAATGAAATATTCATTTATTACAGTTGGAATTTGGTGGTCAATTTTTAGTCAATATTCACTTTATTATTTACCAAAGGGAAATAATAATTCTAAAAAATTTAGAAAAGATATAGTATGGAATGGTTATTTAGAGCTAAAGAGAGTTTGGGGACAATTAAAAAATAATTTAAACTTAGGAAAATATTTGCGCGCTTTTTTTGTTTATAGTATTGCATTGCAGACAGTAATGCTTATAGCAGCATATTTTGGTGAATCAGAGATATTATGGGATTCTCAGAAGAGTAAAACTCTTGGCCTGATTATAAGCATACTATTAATTCAAATTGTTGCAATAATTGGAGCTATTATAACAACACTTGCATCTGAGAAGTATGGAAATATTAAAACATTAATTGCAATCAATTTAATATGGGCTTTGATTTGTATTTATGCCTATTTTGTAAAGACTCCATTTCAATTTTACATTGCAGCTGGATTCGTAGGGATGGTTATGGGTGGAATGCAATCTCTTTCCAGATCTACATATTCGAAGCTTATTCCAAAAACACAAAACACAACTTCTTTTTTCAGTTTTTATGATGTTACTGAAAAAATTGCAATTGTTATTGGCATGACAGCATTTGGACTTATTACACAATCTTCTGGGGGGATGAGAAACTCAGTATTTATGTTTTTTATCTTATTTCTTATAGCAGCTTTTCTTTTAAGAAAGGTGAATGTTTCAAACAAATAAATATAATGACATATCAGTTTTGGCATAAATCTTGAATGTATATACGTAAGATTATCTAGTTTTTTAGAACTATAGTATTTATGACAATTTGACAGAACAAATTTATGAATAACCCAAAGTTTAACATATTAGACAATTTGTCGCTTAAAGATATTGAATCTGAAGCTGAATTTATACCATTATTAACAACTGAAGATGAAGAGGCTCTAAAGAAGGAAGACTTACCAGATTCTATTCCAATTTTGCCATTAAGAAATACCGTTTTATTCCCTGGAGTTGTAATACCGATTACAGCCACAAGAGATAAATCAATTCAATTAATAAATGATGCCAATAAAGGAAATAAAATTTTAGGTGTATCAGCTCAAAAAAATAAAGATATTGAACATCCTAACCCTGAAGAAATTTATTCAGTTGGAACAGCTGCAAAAATATTAAGAATTTTAAAAATGCCTGATGGAAATACAACAGTTATAATCCAGGGAAAAAAGAGGTTTAAAATAAAGAAGTTCATCAATAAAAAGCCATACTTAAAAGCACAAGTTGAGTCAGTCGAAGAAAAAAACTCTTCAAAAAAAAATTCTGAATTTGATGCCACAATTGAATCAATTAAGGATATGGCTTTGCAGATAATTCAAGATAATCCAAATATACCCTCAGAAGCATCTTTTGCAATAAAAAATATTCAAAGTCCTTCATTTCTGATAAACTTTGTTTCATCAAATATGAATTTATCTGTAAAAGAAAAACAAAAAATTCTTGAAATTTTTGATATCAGTAAGCAAGCATTAATGTCACTCAAATATATGAACATTGAATATCAAAAGCTTGTATTGAAGAATGATATTCAATCAAGAGTTAGAAATGATTTAAATCAACAACAAAGGGAATATTATCTTCAACAACAAATGAAGACTATTCAAGAGGAGCTTGGAGATGTCTCATACGAAGAAGAATTAAACGAAATGTTAAGCAGATCTAAGCAAAAAAAATGGTCTGAAACTGCTTCTAAGCATTTTAATAAAGAATTTTCAAAATTAAAGAGGATGAATCCTCAAGTAGCAGAATATTCTGTTCAAAGAAATTATCTTGATCTTTTTATTGATCTTCCTTGGAATGATCTTTCAGTTGATAACTTTGATTTGAAAAGAGCTCAAAAAATACTTGATAGAGATCACTATGGTCTTAAAGATGTAAAAAATCGTGTCATAGAACATCTAGCAGTACTCAAGTTAAGAAAAGATATGAAATCTCCAATTTTATGTCTTTATGGCCCGCCCGGTGTCGGCAAAACCTCTCTTGGAAAATCAGTTGCCGAAGCACTTGGTAGAAAATATGTTCGAATTTCTCTTGGAGGTATGAGAGATGAATCTGAAATAAGGGGTCACAGAAAAACTTATATTGGTGCTATGCCAGGAAGAATAATTCAAGCAATTAAAAAAGCTGGAACTTCTAACCCTGTTTTTGTACTTGATGAAATTGACAAAATCAATTCTGGAATTCAAGGTGATCCAGCAGCAGCTTTACTAGAAGTACTTGATCCCGAGCAAAACACTAAGTTTCATGATAATTTTCTGGAAATGGGATATGATTTATCTAAAGTGATGTTTATTGCAACAGCAAATAGTCTCTCCCCAATTTACCCAGCTCTTTTGGATCGTATGGAAACTATTAACATGACTGGATATACAGTTGAGGAAAAGACTTTAATTGCAAAAAAACATCTTCTTCCAAAACAACTAGTTGAACATGGTTTAAAAAATAATGATTTGTCTCTGAATAAGAATGTAATAATTAAAATAATTGAAAACTATACTCGTGAATCTGGAGTTAGAGGCCTAGAAAAACAAATTGCAAAATGTGTACGTTATGTTGCAAAGTCAATAAGCCTAGAAGAAAATTTTATCAAAAAACCATCAAAGGAGAATTTGCATGAAATACTTGGGATAGAAAAAGTTTTTCGAGATAAGTATGAAAATAATTCCACTGCTGGAGTAGTTGTAGGTCTAGCATGGACTTCGGTTGGAGGAGAAATTCTTTTTATTGAATCTGCAATTTCTGAAGGTAAGGGTGTATTGTCAATAACTGGAAATTTAGGAAATGTGATGAAAGAATCAGCAACTATATCATTAGAATATATAAAATCAAACTCAAAAAAATTAGGCTTAAGTAATTTCTCTTTTGGAAAATATAATATTCATATTCATGTTCCTGAGGGGGCAACTCCTAAAGATGGCCCAAGTGCAGGAATAGCAATGTTAACTTCTTTAGTTTCACTTTTAACACAAAAGAAAGTTAAAAGTAAGTTAGCAATGACTGGGGAAATTACTCTTAGAGGCAAAGTTCTTCCTGTTGGCGGAATTAAAGAAAAAATTTTAGCAGCAAAACGATCAAAAATTAAAGAAATTATATTATCTAAGGATAATAGAAAGGATGTTGAAGAAATTGATCCAGAATACTTGACAGGTTTAATCTTTCATTATGTTAAGGAAATGCATGAGGTTATTAAACTTGCTGTTACAGAACAATCTGTTTTAAACTCGAAAAAACTCTAATCTTGTCTAATCCTATAATCATCACTATCGACGGGTTTGCATCAACTGGGAAAAGTACAATTGCAAAAAAAATTTCAAGTCATTTAAAATACAATTATGTAGACACTGGCTCTATTTATCGAGCAATAACCCTTCTTTCAATAAAGAATGGTTTTCTTGAATCTGGTTCAATAAATCTTGATCTTTTGAAGAATAGCTTGGATGAGTCAAGCTTTTTTTTAAATAGTGAAACGAATAAACTCTATTTTAATCAAAGTCAACTTGATGATGAAATCCGTTCTTATGAGGTCTCTGAAAGTGTGAGTTTAATTGCAAAAATATCATTTGTTCGTTCATTTGTTTTAGAGCAATTAAGATCATTAAAGATATCAAAAGGATTAGTGATTGAAGGCAGAGACATAGGATCTGTTGTTTTTCCTAACGCCAATTTCAAGTTTTTTTTTAATGCATCTATTGAAACTAGAGTTGATAGACGTTGGAATGAAATGATAAAAAAAGGAATAAAAATTTCAAAAAATAAAATTAAAGAAAATATAATTACAAGAGATAGAACTGATGAGAAGAGAAAACTTTCCCCACTAATAATCCCCAAAGATTCTATTCAAATCGACACCTCAAATTTGACAATAGAAAAAGTATTCGATAAAATCATAGAGCTTTTAAATTAAACACTTTCCATTATAAATTTCTCAATATTGTTTGTTAATAGATATATATAACATAAATTTGCAAGCTTTTAATTTGTAAAGGGAAAAGTTAAAAGATAAAAAATTAACAACCGCTTCTAGTACAAAACTTAATTTCCCTAGAGTGCTAGAATACAAAAAATAAGAAATGGCAAAAAAAGCTAAGACTACTTCAAAAGCTACTACAGCAAAGAAAGAAACTAAAAAGAAAGTTTCTGAGAAAAAGTCTACCGTAAAGTCTACAACTCCAAAGAAAGAAACTAAAAAGAAAGTTTCTGAGAAAAAGTCTACCGCAAAGTCTACAACTCCAAAGAAAGAAACTAAAAAGAAAGTTTCTGAGAAAAAGTCTACCGTAAAGTCTACAACTTCAAAGAAAGAAACTAAAAAGAAAGTTTCTGAGAAAAAGTCTACCGCAAAGCCTACAACTTCAAAGAAAGAAACTAAAAAGAAAGTTTCTGAGAAAAAGTCTACCGTAAAGTCTACAACTCCAAAGAAAGAATCAAAAAAGAAAGTTTCTGAGAAGAAACAAGATGTGGAAGATAAGACTGAAAAAAAAGTTAGCGCATCTAAGGCATCAGATCAAAATCTATTAGGAAACTTTAATTGGCATAACTATGAAGAAGGTATTGATTTGATTGACGAAAAACAATTAAAAGAATTTGAATTATTAGTAGATAAAAGTTTTAATTCATCAACTGAAGATGAAATAATTGAAGGAGAGGTGGTTCATATAACTGATAGAGAAGCCATAATTGATATCAATTCCAAATCTGAGGGTGTAATATCTCTAAATGAGTTTAGATATAATCCAGATCTCAAAGTTGGTGACAAAGTTGAAGTTTTAATTGATGTTAGAGAAGATAAAACCGGTCAATTAATTCTATCTCATCGAAAGGCAAGAACTATAAAAGCTTGGGATAGAGTAAATGCAGCTAATAAGAATGGTGAAATTGTCAAAGGACATGTGAAATGCAGAACTAAAGGTGGAATGATTGTTGATGTTTTTGGAATTGAAGCATTTTTACCTGGTTCTCAAATTGATGTTAAACCTATAAGAGACTACGATCAATATGTCAATAAGGTTATGGAATTCAAAGTTGTTAAAATCAATCATGAGTTTAAAAATGTTGTAGTTTCTCACAAAGCATTAATTGAAGCTGATATTGAAGAGCAGAAAAAAGAGATAATCTCACAACTTGAAAAAGGACAAATTCTAGAAGGAATAGTAAAAAATATTACTTCATATGGAGTTTTTATTGATTTAGGAGGAGTTGATGGTCTGATTCACATCACTGATCTTTCATGGACAAGAATAAATCATCCAAGTGAAATTCTTGAATTAGATCAAAAGTTAAGAGTTGTAATTCTTGATTTTGACGATGACAAATCACGTATTCAGCTTGGCCTCAAACAACTTTCCTCTCATCCCTGGGATAATTTAGATAAAAATCTAAATGAAGGTGATAAGGTTAAAGGAAAAGTAGTAGTAATAGCAGATTATGGAGCTTTCATTGAAATCGAAGAAGGAGTTGAGGGTTTGGTTCATGTATCTGAGATGTCATGGTCCACTCATTTAAGATCTGCTCAAGATTTTGTTAAAGTTGGTGATGAAGTTGAAGCTATAATCCTCACTTTAGATAGGGAGTCTAGAAAAATGTCCCTAGGTTTAAAGCATGTTTCTCCTGACCCCTGGACAGATATAACATCAAAGTATCCAGTAAACTCTAAACACAAAGGAACTGTTAGAAACTTTACAAATTTTGGAGTTTTCATTGAGCTTGAGGAAGGGGTTGATGGACTTATCTACATATCAGATTTGTCTTGGACAAAAAAAATCAAGCATCCATCAGAATTTCTAGCATTAGGTGATAATATTGATGTTATTGTTTTAGAGCTTGATGTTGATGGAAGAAAGTTAAGTCTTGGTCATAAACAACTTACTGACAACCCATGGAATAAGTATGAAGTTGATTTTGCAGAAGAAACTATACACAAAGGTAAAATTGATTCTATAGTTGAGAAAGGAGCTACTGTCAGATTTAATGAGGATTTAACTGCATTTATCCCCCTTAGGCATATGGAAAAAGAAGATGGATCAAAATTAATAAATGGTGAGGAAGCTGAATTTAAAGTTATTGAGTTTAATAAAGAATTTAAAAAAGTTGTAATATCTCATACAGAATTATTCAGACAATTAGAGCGAAAAAATTTCAAAAATGCATCTAAAAAGATAAAGGCAAAAAATTCAGAAAAGACTACTCTTGGTGATATAGAAGATTTTTCTAAACTAAAGAAAACTGACTAAAAATGATTTTTTTTCACATATGATTAATAAACGTACCCCTCCATCAGGAGGGTTTTTATTTAAAAATGATATTTTTGTTTATCAATTATAATTATGGTTCGAAAAACACTTTTATCTCAACAAAAATTTGAAACCATACTAAATAGATTAGCCTGTCAATTAATTGAAAAGCACAAAGATTTTCAAAATACAGTACTAATTGGTCTTCAACCTCGGGGAATATATTTGCTTAACCGATTAATCTCAATATTAGAAGAATCATATGGCATAAAGAATATATCTCATGGTAAGTTGGATGTGACATTTTTTAGAGATGATTTTAGAAGAGCAGAGACAATATTATCACCCAAATCAACTAAGATGGATGTCATTGTTGAAAACAAACTAGTTGTATTAATTGATGATGTTTTATATACTGGAAGAAGTATTAGAGCCGCCCTTACTGCTATAGATTCTTTTGGCAGACCGAATGAAATTGAGCTTTTGGTGCTTATAGACAGAAGATTTAGCAGACATTTACCTATTCAACCTGATTATTTAGGAACTCAAATCGATGCGATTCAGGGTGATAAAGTCAAAGTTCAATGGAATAAAAACGGAATTGAAAACATTGTTTATATTGAAGAAAAATGACACGAAATAAACTTTCAGTTGATCATTTGTTAGGAATAAAGTATCTGACAGAAAATGATTTAAACTTGATTTTTCAAACAGCCTCCCATTTTAAAGAAATAATTAATCGCCCAATAAAAAAAGTACCAAGTTTAAGAGACATCACCATTGCTAATTTGTTTTTTGAAAATAGCACAAGAACAAAGCTCTCATTTGAACTGGCAGAAAAAAGATTAAGTGCAGATGTGATTAATTTTTCTTACTCTGGATCTTCAATTAGTAAAGGGGAAAATTTGATAGATACAATTAGTAATATAATTGCCATGAAAGTTGATATTATAGTTTTAAGACATCCTTCACCTGGCTCTGCACTTTTTGTCTCAAAGAATATTAATTCATGTATTATTAATGCAGGAGATGGAACTCATGAACATCCCTCACAAGGACTTTTAGATGCTTATTCTCTAATTGAAAAATTAGGGAATTTAAAAGGAAAGAAAATCGCTATAGTTGGTGATGTTTTACATTCTCGTGTAGCGCTTTCTAATGTATTCTTACTAAATACTTTAGGCGCTGAGATCAAATTATGTGCTCCTAAATCTTTGTTACCAAAAGATATTGAATCCCTTGGTGTTACTGCAACAGATGATTTAGTCAATACATTAAAATGGTGTGATGCTGTAAATATGTTAAGAATTCAGAATGAAAGAACTGATGTAAAATTTTTCCCTTCAAACAGAGAATATTCAAAACTTTTTGGATTAGATAGGGAAAAGTTTAATAAAGTTAAGAAAGATGTTTTAATCCTTCATCCAGGGCCTATCAATAGGGGAGTTGAAATAACATCAGATCTTGCAGATTCTGAAAATGCAATTATTTTAAATCAGGTAGAAAATGGAGTGGCCATAAGAATGGCAATAATTTATCTTTTAGCATCAAAATTAAAAATGATAGACTATGATTATTAGTAAGCTTGATAATTACCTTTACATTAAGCCTGAAAAAAAAAATATTAATGAGCTTTATCAGTATTTATTGTCCATAAAAATAATGACTCATTCAATTATTGATTTAGAGAAAATCAATATAAAAGCAGACGGTGTTATTCATATTCTTTCAAAAATTAATGATTTATTGAATTCAAAGAATAAATCTTGCGTTTTTATCAAAAAATTATCAATTGACGAAATTGATTCTTTTAATTTAGTTTTTCTTCCTACTATAAAAGAAGGAAAAGATTATCTTAGTATGGATGAGATTGAAAGAGATTTGATAAATCCGTAATGAAATTAACTATACTTGGTTGTAATTCAGGAGTCCCCAGAGAAAATTCTCAAACTACTTCCCAGATTATAGAAATAGGAAACAGTTTATTTTTAATTGATTGTGGAGAGGGTACTCAAAATCAAATTCGAAAACAAAAAATAAAATTTTCTAGAATTAAACAAGTATTTATTTCTCACCTTCACGGAGATCATTTTTTTGGATTAATTGGTTTGATAAGTTCTTTTAGACTACTGGGAAGAACTAGTAACCTCGATATATATGGGCCTAAAGGGATTAAAGAAATTATCACTCTTCAATTAAAATACAGTCAATCTTGGACAAATTATCAAATCACTTTTCACGAGTTATCGTCATTAGAATCTGAGCTTATATATGAAAATGATTTTATAAGAGTATTTACTATTCCTCTTAAGCACAGAATTTACACTAATGGTTTTTTATTTAAAGAAAAAAAGGGTTTGAGGAAAATTAATATTGATATGGTAAATAAATATAATATTTCAACTTCTGACTTTGAGAATCTAAAAAAAGGAAAAGATTTGATTTTAGATGACGAAAATATTATTAATAATGAACTTATTACTTTACCGCCTTCAAAGCCAATGAGCTATGCTTTTTGCAGCGATACCTCTTATCACGAGGATTTAGTTGATATTATAACTGGTGTTGATGTTTTATATCATGAATCTACATTTTTAAACATACATCAAGAGTTAGCTAAACTTACTAAACATAGCACTGCATCTGATGCTGCAAAAATTGCAAAAAAATCTAAAATCAAGAATCTTATTTTAGGACACTTTTCGGCTCGATATAGGGATAAAAAAGATTTTTTAAATGAAGCAAGAGTTCATTTTGAAAATGTAGAATTAGCTGAAGATGGTAAAATCTTTATCTTTTAAATTCAATTTAAAGCTTAAATTTGCATAGTTATAAAATAGTAGTTCATAGTTAACTCTCTTTAAATTATCAGATAAAATGTTTAAAAAAAGAATAGATTACACTAAAGGAGTTCTTGATCCAAAAATTTTAGACAAAAATCCATTTGATGTGCTATCATTATGGATCAGTGAAGCTATTGACTCTGCTTTAATTGAAGAAGCTAATGCAATTAATTTATCCACTATTGGGGATGACGGTTACCCAAGATCACGAATAGTTTTACTTAAAGATTTATCAAAAAAAGGATTAACTTTTTTTACAAATTTCAATAGCGTTAAGGGAAGATCTATAAAATATAATGATAAAGTCTGCCTTTCTTTTTTTTGGGGGCCTCTTCAAAGACAGATAATCATAAAGGGAAAGGCGAAAAAAATCAGTAATGATTTATCTGAAGAATATTTTTATTCGCGCCCTAGAAAAAGTCAAATCGCTGCAATTATTTCTCCTCAAAGTGAAATAATACCCGATCGTAACTTTATAGATGAACGTTTTAGAATAACTGAAAAAAAATATGAAGGAAAACGAATTCCAATGCCCAAACACTGGGGTGGAATTATTGTTTCTCCTTCTGAAATTGAATTTTGGCAAGGAAGAGCAGATCGTCTTCATGACAGAATTTGTTTTAACTTAATCAATAATCATTGGAAGTCATCTAGATTAGCACCCTAATTTATGAAAGAAATAATATTATTAAGACATGCAAAATCTTCCTGGGAATATGACGTTGAAGATAGAAATAGGCCATTATCACAAAAGGGAATTGATAGAATAACAAAAACAAGTAGGCAGCATAAAAATATTTTTGAAAATCATGACTATATTTTTTCAAGCCCAGCAAATCGAGCATTTCATACTGCTTCAATTATGATTTTTGAATGTGGTTTTAATTTTAGGAAATTTTCAATAGATGAAACTTTATACACTTTTAATTTTGAAAAGATTGTAAACTATGTCTATGAGTTAGACGATTCTTTTTCAAAAGTTATTTTAGTTGGACATAATCCTGCATTTACCCTTGCTGCGAATCAATTAGGTAATTTATCTTTAAATAATATTTCAACAGCTTGCTGGGTTAAAATTTCTTTTTTTGAATCAACTTGGTCAGAAGTTCATCGAGTAAAAAATATAGAAAAATCTCAAAGAATTCATTAATGAGAAACAAATTTATAAATAGAGAAATTAGTTGGCTTGATTTTAACGCTCGTGTTCTCCAAGAAGCTGAAGATTCAAATACTCCATTGATAGAAAGGTTAAGATTTCTTGGAATCTTCTCAAATAATTTGGATGAATTTTTCAAAGTGCGATATGCTACCATAAAAAGAGTGTCTTTATCAGGGAAATCAGGTAAAAAAATATTTGGAGGAATTTCGGCTGATGAACTTCTTAAACTAATAACTAAAAAAGTTATAAATCTTCAGAACCTTAGCTCAAAGATTCTTGATTCAGTTTATAAGGAAATGGAAAAGCAAAACATTTTTTTTATTAATGAAAAGCAAGTTTTAGATCATCAAAAAGAATTTTTGCGAAACTATTTTGTTGAAAAAGTGAATCCTGCACTAGTTACACTAATATTATCTAAAAATCAAAAAGAAGATTTTACACATGGGAAAGGATTTTTAATAGTCAAACTTACCCTTGACAATAAGGACAATGAAAAAATTAATGCATTAATTGAAATACCAAAAGGGATAAGCCGATTTATTGTTTTACCTAAATCTGGTGACGGAAATCAATATATAATTATGTTAGATGATTTAATTAGATACCATTTTAATATAATTTTTAATTTTTTCAATTATAACAAAATTGAAGCTCACATGGTTAAAGTCACAAGAGATGCAGAATTAGACTTGGATGAGGACGTATCTAAAAGCTATATTGATAAAATCACTGAAAGCGTTAAGGAAAGATTAGTTAGTGATCCTGTAAGACTTGTCTACGATAAAGAAATATCAAAATCTATGCTCGAATTAATTATTAATAAATTAGGAATTGATTCAAAAGACAGTTTAATTCCAGGAGGAAGATATCATAATCGGGCAGATTACATGGATTTTCCTGACTTGGGCATGAGTGATTTAATTTATCCTGAATTTCCTCCTCTTCAGATAAAAAACTTAAGCTTAGAAACCAGACTTTTAGTTGAGATTACAAAAAGAGATTTTCTTCTTCATACACCATACCAAACATTTTCATATGTGATTAAGTTCCTACGAGAAGCAGCTTTAGATCCAAATGTAACTACAATTAAAATTACAATCTACAGATTATCCAAAGAATCAAACGTGATAAGTGCTTTAATAAACGCAGCTAAAAATGGTAAAAAAGTTATTGTGCAAATTGAACTGCAAGCCAGATTTGACGAGGAAAATAATATAATTTTTGCTGAGCTATTAGAATCTGCCGGGGTACAATTGATTTTTGGCATTCAAGGACTAAAAGTTCATTCTAAAATATGTATTATCGAAAGGAAAGAAGATAATTCAGTCAATAGAATAGGATTTATTAGTACAGGAAATTTGAACGAATCTACTGCAAAGATTTATACTGATTTCACTTTGTTTACAGCAGATCAAAAAATTTTAAAGGAAGTTAATAAGGTTTTTAATTTCTTAGAAGTTACCTATAAAATTAAAAAGTATAAGCATTTGATAGTTTCTCCCCATAATTCTTTTTCGGCTTTATTTAGATTGATTGATAATGAAATTGAAAATTGTAAATTAGGTAAACCCTCTGGAATTGATTTAAAACTTAATAATATAAGTAATTATCGAATCATCGAAAAATTATATCAAGCAAGCCAGGCAGGAGTCAAAATAAGAATGATTGTTAGAGGAATATGTTGTTTAGTCCCTGGTGTTGATGGATTAAGTGAAAATATTGAGGTGGTCAGTATCCTTGATAGATTTTTAGAGCACCCACGAGTTTATGTTTTTGAAAATTCAGGAGAAAAAAAAGTATTCATTTCATCTGCAGATTTTATGACTAGAAACTTAGAAAATAGAGTAGAGGTAAGTTGTCCAGTTTACGATAGAAGTCTGCAGAATGAAATTATTGATGTATTTGAAATTTCTTGGAATGATAATATAAAATCTAGATTAATTAATCGTGCTAATCAAAATAAAATGAAAAAAAGAAATGGAGTTTTAAATAGATCTCAATGGGAAACCTACGAATATTATAAAAATAACCAAACTTGAAAATAGATAAATTTGCTGCAATTGATATAGGTTCAAATGGAGTGAGAATGTTGATATCAAATGTTATATCAAAATCCAAAAAAAAGGTTTTTTTTCAAAAAAACTCACTAATTAGAGTTCCAATTAGATTAGGTGAAGATTCTTTTACTTCAGGCTCAATTTCAGATAGGAATTTAATGAGATTAATCAATGCTATAAATGCATTTAAATCTATCATGAATGTTCATAATGTTACCTATTACAAGGCTTATGCAACTTCTGCATTAAGAGAGGCAACTAATAAATCATACATTGTAAAGAAAGTATTTGAAAACTGTAAAATTAAAATTGAAATTATAGATGGAACAAAAGAAGCTAAAATTATTTCAAAAAGTAATATCTCAACAATAATTTCACCAGATACAGTATTCTTATCCATTGATGTCGGAGGAGGTAGTACTGAGTTTTCTGTTATGAAAAAAGGTAAAATCATCTCTTCAAGGTCCTTTAGATTGGGAACCATAAGATTGTTAAACAATGCTGTTTCTAATCAAGTTTGGGAAGAAGTTAGAAATTGGATAGATAAAAAAACTAATAGCTATAATAAAATTACTTTATTAGGATCAGGAGGTAATATTAATAAAATCTTTTCCTTATCAAAGACAAAAGAGGGAAAACCGTTATCAAGAATAACATTTAATAAAATTTTTAAGCAACTCGAATCAGTCAGCTATTTTGATAGAATGATAAATTATTCCTTAAATCCTGATAGGGCAGATGTTATTTTACCTGCTTCAAGAATCTTCCTTAAGGCTTTTGAATGGACATCAGCATCAAAAATTTATGTGCCAAGAGTTGGGCTTTCAGATGGAATAATTAAGGACATTTATGATGATCTAAATAAAGAAGAATTGAATTCAGGTTTTTTATAATTTTATTTCAAATTCATTAATTAATAATTTAATGTTGGGATTTAAATCTTTTAAATAATCTAATTTTTCTTTGTTTGTGAAAATCAATTTTGATTCATTTGTCGAAACAATGTTTATTTCAAAATTAATCACATAATTGTTCAAAGATTTTTTTAAGTAGGATAAAAGAGCTGGCATTTCTTTTATAATTTCAATTTTATTTGATTCACTATTCGTTTCTATTAATACAAGGTTATCTCCTTTTAGATTTAAAGAAGTCATTTCTAGCAAAGAAGCTATGATAGTATGACCATTATCTTGTTTAATTCTAATGTAATCCTTCCATTTTTCAATTAGATCCTCAAGAGTAAATTTATCCTTGTGTTTTTCAATTGAGGATTTCTCATCATTTGATTTTATTTTAGCCTCTTTTTCAATCTTAATGCTTGATAATGAAAACCTAGAGACTCCTCTTAAATCATTATTTAATTCAATATTTACATTTTTATTTTCATTACTTTTTTCAGAAGATCTATTATCCTCAATTATTTTCGATGAGATAAAGGGATTATTTTTCACTTGACTTTTTTTTATGGAGCCTAAATTATTCTTTACATCAAAATGATTGTCAATCTTGATATCCTTATAATTAAAGGATGGTATTATAAATCCTTTTTTTTCTCTCCTGAAAGGAGAGAGGCTATTTGCATCAAACATAGTTCTATTAATAATCTTTTATTTTTACTCTGCTTGTAATCAAGCTCACATTTACTGATCAAATCAATAATTTTTAAAATATCATTCATCTCTAATTTTTCACTGTGGGTTGAATATTTATTTTCATACTCATTTCCAACTTCTAGTATTTCTGTTGTTTCTTTATTTTTAATTAGTATTAAATCTCTAAAATGATTTGCAAGACCGACTAAAAAATCTAGATCATCAAATCCGTTTGAAATAATTTTATCAAACTCTATTAGAAGTTTTGGAATATCATTTTTGATGACTAAATCAGAGATTGTGAAATATTTTTCAAAAGTCAGTAAATTAAGACTTTCACTAATATTTTTTACTGTCAGATTATTTTCTGTAAAGGCTGTCATTTGGTCATAAAGATATAAAGCATCTCTTAGAGCTCCATCTGACTTTTTTGCTATCAATGTTAATGCTTCATCCTCGTATTTAACATTTTGATTAACTGCTATTTTGATTAACTGGGACTTACAATCTCTAATACTGATTCGTTTGAAATCATATATTTGACATCTTGAGAGAATGGTAGGGATTATTTTTTGTTTTTCAGTTGTTGCAAGTATGAAAATAGCATGTTTTGGTGGTTCTTCTAATGTTTTTAAAAATGCGTTAAATGCTGAAGCTGATAGCATGTGAACTTCATCAATTATAAAAACTTTATAGTTTCCATTTTGTGGCGGTATCCTCACTTGCTCATTTAGGGACTTAATATCATCTACATGATTGTTTGATGCAGCATCTAGTTCAAAAATATTAAAGCTAAAATCATTGTTTTCATGATTGTCTTTTTTTGAATTGATCACTTTAGCTAAGATTCTTGCACAGGAAGTTTTTCCAACACCTCTGGGACCAGAAAAAAGTAAAGCCTGAGGCAACTTATCATTTTCTACAGCATATTTTAAAGTTTTAGTGATTGCATCTTGACCAATAACTTCGTCAAACATTTTAGGACGATACTTTAATGCCGATACTTGATATGTCTCTTTATTGCTTTCCACAATAGCAAATATAAAAATAGATAATACCTTACTTTATATTGATTTAATTTTTTAGTGTTAAATTATCAACAAAGTTTTAAATTTGTGTAGGCAGGCTGTCTTATTGCTCTTTAATAAGAGAGGAAAGTCCGGACACCATAGAGCAGTATAGCGGGTAATACCCGTCATTCATTTTGAATAGGACTAGTGCAACAGAAAGTATGTACAGTTAGGCTGTAGTGAAATCGGTAAACTCTATACGGTGCAACGCCAAGTAGGATTACTTTTGAATTGCTCGTTCAATGTAATTGGGTAGGCGGCTAGAATTCCTCAGCAATGTGGAATCAAGATAAATGATAAGACTAGACAGAATCCGGCTTATAGGCCTGCCTTTTTTTCAAAAAAACTAAAGCTATTATTCCCGTATGAACGGGAATAATTAAAATATTTATTTTTTTCAAAATTATATTTCTTTGAATGCTCAATAATTAGTAAGCCATCTTTTTGTAAAATTCTTGAGGTAAATACTGAATTAATTATCTCTAAATAAAAAGGATATTCAAGATTAAAAGGCGGATCAGCAAAAATAAGGTTGAATTTAGTTTTAGTGATTTTTATAAAATGGAATGCATCTGTCTTAATCGTGTTAATGTCCATTTTAAGCTCTTTTTTAAGGCTGTTAATGAAATTTATGCACAATGGATTACTATCTATTGCAGTAACATTCTGTGCACCTCTTGATGAAAGTTCAAAACTTATACTTCCAATGCCACAAAATAAATCTAATGCAATGGTTTTTTCAAATTTAAATATATTACCAAGTATATTAAAGAGAGCCTCTTTAGCTCTATTTGTTGTGGGTCTTACAGAAATATTTTTTGATGCCCTTATGATTCTACCTTTGTGAAGACCTGAAATAATTCTCATTTTATAAAATATTCATAAAATAGGGGGCAGGGTGATTACTATGAATATTTTGTTGAGTATCATTTTCAATAAATTTTATGTTATCATGAAAATTATTTACGCCCAAATAATAGTTATTATAATTATCAAACTTTTCTAAAAATAAGATATCTAGAGAGTCTGAGGATAATTTATATTCTTCAATTAGAGCAAATAGATAGTACATAAAATCATCTGAATTAGAATGTGGAAAAGAATTATAAACTAAAAGATTGTTACTTTCCATAAGAAAAAGATCAAATATGTTTTTTTGAAGATTTATAAATAATCTTAGTTTTCTATCACTATAGGGTTTTATGAATTCTTGAAGATCATCGTATAGTATTTTTGAATAATGATAGTAATGAATTTGGTTAAAACATTTATTTAAAGTTTTTTCCATTTTTTTACTTATTTGATATATAATACATACTTTATTGTCCTCAGTAATATCGGAAACTACTTTGTGGTTTTTTTTTAGTTCAGTGTAATTAGAAAGAAGCTGTTTAGAATTTTCTTGGGCATGTAATTCAGAAGGAGTAAACATTGATGGATTATCAAAAAAAATTAATTTAACCTGATTCTGATCGTCTATTTCATTTAAATCTAAAAACTTTGTGAATTCTTTTTCCTCAAAGATGTTTATATCCTCGTAAAGGAAATAGTTTTTTTCTGAGTTTGAACTGAAATAAAAACCATCATTAAATATGTGAATTGATAGTTTTAAATCTATGTTAGAACTATTTTTTGGCATCAAAAATTGTTGGCCAGTTCCCATTTGTGCTGACTTCAACAAGAGAGCCTAGAATAATATCTGGACCATTTACTCCATCAACCGAAACAGTTTCATTTTCTTGATTAAGTAAATCTTTATCTTGATCGTAAAGAATGATGTTTTTAGAAACCTTAACTTCAAAAACAGGGACCCTGTAGTTATTTTTTATAATTATATCAGAATTAATTTCAAAATCAGCCTCAACGCCATCAATTGGGACTTTATTCATCACTTTATAATCTTCATCATACTTAAACAATGAGTCTTTTACACCTACAAAACCTAAGGTATCTATAACAACTACTTCTCTTAACATATCTATTCTGTAGATTCTGTCATACTGTAGATACGAAGAGTCTTTCTTTTCAATTAAAGTGAATATTCCTTCATCAACAAATTTAATTAAGCTATCAAAATTGTTTGCATAAAAACCCTTAACATCCCTATGTGCAATTTGGGCTTTCCTTATTGTTTTCATTCTATCAATTACTTTAGAGTACCTTTTTTCTTTTACTTTGTTAAAGTTTATAGGGCCGTTAATTGAATCGTATATTTTATAACTAAAAAAAAGACAAAGCACCCATAAAAAAATTTGAACTCCTATTTTCATTTTACTTCATGATTTAAGACAAACAAATCTACAATTTTTTTTTATTCACCAAAGTATTTGCCAATTATAATCAGTTAATTTCAATGATAAATGATGATATTTGTAGTGTTAAAAAAATATAATGAAAATCATCTCAATAATACCTGCAAGATATGATTCTAAGCGTTTTCCTGGGAAATTATTAGAAAATATTGGAGATAAATCAGTCGTTGAAAAAACATATGAATCTGTTCTAAACACTAATTTATTTGATAACGTTTTTGTTGCTACTGATAATTTATTAATAAAAGAAAAGATATTATCAATTGGTGGTCAAGTTATCTTGACTAAAGGTAGTCATGTTTGTGGATCTGACCGGGTGGCTGAAGCATCAATAAATCTTGAAGCTGACATCATTGTTAATGTTCAAGCTGATGAGCCTTTTATTGACAAGAAAAGTCTATCTGATCTAATAAATATTTATAAAGATGATAAAGAGGAATTAATTGAGCTGGTTTCCCTAATGTCACCAATCAACAAATCAAAACTTATCATTAATCCAAATATTGTAAAGGTTATTGTTGATAATAATAATTTTGCTCTGTATTTCTCTAGATCAAAAATTCCATTTAATAGAGATGAAGACCATAATATTAATTACTTCAGACATATTGGAGTCTATGGGTTTAGAAAAAAATCATTGATTGATTTTTTTGAAAATGGAGAAACTCCCTTAGAAAATTCTGAAAAAATTGAGTGCATTCGACACCTTGAAATGGGAAAAAAAATAAAAATGGTCAAAACTGATATCTCTTCTTTGAGCATAGACGAATATTCCGATCTATTAAAAGCAAATAAATTATTGAATTAATTTTTTTTATAAAAGGGTAGTTTAACAATTAAAGCCTCCTCTGCTTTTCCTCTTATGTCTATTTTAATTTTGTTAGTTTTTTTTAATTCTGTTGCCTTAATATAACCTAGGCCAATTCCCTTTTCAAGTGATGGTGAGAATATTCCAGAGGTTACTCTCCCTATGCTTTCTTCGTTTTGATTTAAGATTGAGTAGTTGGACCTTGGGATAGCCCTTTTTATTAACTCAAAACCTATTAATTTATTTTTTGGGCCATCATTAATTTCCTTTAAAAAGTTGTTTGAATTAATGAATTTTTTATCTCTTTTAATAATCCATTCTAATCCTGCATTAATTGGAGAGATATTCTCATCAAGCTCATTTCCATACAAACAATATCCCATCTCTAGTCTTAATGTATCTCTGGCACCCAACCCTATCGGTAATATAGGATTCTTATTCTCAATATTAATTATTGAATTCCATATATCATTTGAATATTTGGAGTCAAAATAAATTTCAAGTCCATCAGAACCGGTGTATCCTGTTCTTGAAATAATTACATCTTTATGTCCAGCAAAATTACTGTATATATGTTCAAATGAGTTTAAAGAAAATAAATTTTCAGTTGTTAGACTTTGAATCATTTTTATAGCATTGGGACCTTGTACAGCTAAAAGTGAAAATTTATTTGATATGTCATAAATCTTTGCTCCAAACTTTAAGTTTTGTTTTCTAATCCACGCTAAGTCTTTTTCAATATTTGAAGCATTAACAACCAGCATATATTTTTTTTCTTCTAATTGATATATAATCAAATCATCAACAACACCTCCATTATCATTAGGTAAGACAGTGTACTGGGACATTCCAGGAGATATTTTAGAAATATCATTACTGCTGATGAATTGAATTAATTCCGTTGAATTGCTTCCTTCGATTATAAACTCTCCCATATGCGACACATCAAAAAGTCCAGCGTTATTTCTCACAGAATGATGCTCTTCTTTAATGCTTGAATAATATAGTGGCATGTTATATCCTGCAAAAGATACCATCTTGGCTCCAAGATTTATATGATTTTTTTCTAAAGGAGTCGTTTTCATGTAGTAAATTTGTATAAAAATATTACATAAATGTCAAACTTATACAAATACTATGCTTAGACTAACCATTGCTTTATTATTATTTAATTTTCCTACAGTATATTCTCAGCAAACCAAATTAGATTCTCAATTTCATAAGCAAAGAAGAGACGAGCTTAGAAAAAAAATGCCAGAAAATAGTGTGGCAGTTTTTTTTACGTCCCCTATCAGAAATAGGTCAAACAGCGTGGATTTTCTTTATCATCAGGATCGAAATTTTTATTATTTGACAGGATGGAGGGAACCTCATGGAGTATTACTAATATATAAAAACGAACAGGAGGATGAAAATGGATTTTATAAAGAAAAAATTTATGTAAGAGAAAGAGACGCCTATAGGGAAATGTGGGATGGTAAAAGAAAAGGAGTTGAAGGTGCATTAAAAATGGGTTTTGATAGAGTCTTCTCCAGAAAAGATTTTAAAAAAACTAATCATTTATTCTCCAAGTATAGTAGTGTATTGATTTTTAATTTTGAGAACGATATTCGAAATTTTAAAAATGATCCTAATGACTTATATGACTTAACTAATTTTTTCAAAAAAGAAATAAATTTTCCAGACTTATTTGATCCGATTAAATATAGAATTTATAGAAGAATTAAAGATTTTGACTACAATCAAGTCGAGATTCTAAAAAATGAAATTAATTTTTATGTTGAAAGAGATCCATCATTACTTGACGACCCTAATATTGTTGCTTTTATTGAATCTCAGAATCAAGAATTTTATAGTGAAATTAAGAAAAAGACATCATTAGAGATTAAAGAATTTAATTTCAACGTTGAATTACTTCCAGGAATCATGACTGATCTTAGAGAACGTAAAACTTCGAAAGAAATTAAAATTTTAAAGAAAGCTGTTTCAATTTCAGTAATAGGTCAAATAGAAGTCATGAAAGCTATGAAGCCAGGTATGAGTGAGAGTGAAATTCAGGGTATTCATGAATTTGTTTTCAAAAAATATGGAGTTCCCTATGAAGGATATCCATCAATTGTTGGTGCAGGAGGGAATGGCTGCATCCTTCACTATATAGAAAATGATGATACTGTATTTAACAATCAATTAGTTTTAATGGATGTAGGTGCAGAACATATGGGTTATACTGCTGATGTTACTCGAACAATTCCTGCTAATGGTAAGTATAGTTTCGAGCAAAGAGAATTATATGAAATTGTTTACGAAGCTCAATCAGCGGGAATAAAAGCTGCTGTTGTTGGAGCTAAATTTTCAGATGTCTATCAAGCCTGTTATGATGTCATAGAAAGAGGATTATTGAGGTTGGGAATAATAGAACCACTGAGTAAAAGCGAAAGATATCGTGAGGTCAGAAAATATTTCCCTCATGGAGTAGCCCACCATATAGGACTTGACGTTCATGACCCTGGTAATTATAAAACAATTGAACCAGAAATGATCATTACAGTAGAACCAGGAATATACATTCCTGAAGGAAGTAACTGTGATCCAAAGTGGTGGAATATTGGTATTAGAATTGAGGATGACATATTAATAACCGAAAATGGACCAGAAAACCTTTCAGAATTGGCTCCTAGAAAGTGGAATGAAATCGAAGAAATTATGAAACTTGATAGCGCTCTTGATTCATTCGTTTTGCCAGAAATTAATTAGCTCATTAATAGTGATTTAAATTCCTGAAATTTTTTTATTTCTACTACTTCTTTTGACTTAGAAAATATACCTTCTAATTGATTTGGAAACTTTATTGTTGATTTAGTTTCTTTTTCTACAACATCTTTAAATTTAATTGGATGAGCAGTGCCTAAAAAAACACCTAAAAAATCTGAACTCTTTTGTTTTAAAAATTTCTTCAGACCTAAATAGGCAATCGCAGCATGTGGTTCAGAAACATAGCCAAATGAATTATATAAACATGATATAGCATCTCTAGTTTCAGTATCAGAAAATTTGTAACCACTAATATTTTTAACTATTTCTTTATAGTTATTATTGAATATTTCTTCAATTCTAACAAAATTACTTGGATTACCAACATCCATAGCATTTGAAATAGTTTCTTGAGATGCTCTTGGAGTATAAACACCAGTGTTTATATATTTTGGAACAACATCATTTATATTTGTACTGGCAATAAAATGATCAATAGGCAAACCCATTTTTTTTGCAAGTATTCCAGAGCATAAATTCCCAAAATTTCCACTTGGAACAGAAAAAACTAATTTTTTATTTAACTCAGATAGTTTTTTATAACTTATAAAATAATAGAACATTTGTGGTATCCATCTAGCAATATTAATTGAGTTTGCAGATGTGAGATTTAAATAGTTATTAATTTCAATATCCATAAACGCATCTTTTACGAATCTTTGGCAGTCATCAAATGTTCCATCAACTGAAATTGCTTTAATATTTTTACCAAGAGTTGTAAATTGTCTTTCTTGTAAATCACTGACTTTATTTTTCGGATATAAAACGACAACGTCAATATTATCAATATCCATAAATCCATTTGCTACAGCACCTCCTGTATCACCAGACGTTGCGACTAAAACAGTAATTTTTTCATCTTTTTTTAAAGAATAGCTTAGGCATCTAGACATAAATCTTGCTCCAACATCTTTAAATGCTAGGGTAGGGCCATGAAATAATTCAAGTGTGTAAATATTTTTTGATAATTTGACAAGTGGAAAATTAAAATTTAAAGTATCTCTTACAATTTCTAGCAATGAGCTTTTCTTAATAGATTTACCAACGTAGAGTTTGATAGTTTCAAATGCAATATCGCTATCGGTCATTTTATTTATTTTTTGAAAAAATGCTTCTGATAGTTTTGGAATTTTTTTTGGAAAGTATAGGCCTTTGTCAGCTGAGAGCCCCTTTTTTAGTGCCTGATTAAAGGCTAAAGAGATATTTGAATTTTTAAGTGAATAGTATTTCATTTAGAAGGAATAATCTTAATCCCATTAGGGTTAATTTTTGAAATGTAACACTGTATTCCAATATCATGATTTTTAAAAACTTTTTTCATCTCATCGGCTACTCTCTTCGCTATTTCGTTCCCTTTAGTTAAAGCAAATACTGATGGACCAGAACCGGATATTCCGCATCCCAATGCTCCAGCTTTGTTTGCAACATCTTTTAACTTATAAAATTCGGGAATTAGTGATGATCGATGGGGCTCAACAATTTCATCAACAAGGCACTTTGAAATCAAATCATAATCATTTTTATAAAGTCCGCTAACCATACCAGCAAGATTTGCCGACTGCTTAATTGCAAGTTCCATTGGAACATTTTCTTTTAAAACTTCTCTTGAATGAAGAGTTTTAATCTCAATTTGAGGATGAATTATAACAGCTACAAGTTCATTAGGAATTGGAAGTTTAATAACATCGATTGGATCAATACTTCTAGTTAAAGTAAAACCACCATATATTAAAGGAGAGACATTGTCTGGAATTGCTTTTCCACTAACAAATTTTTCACCCTCCATTGCAAATTTAATAAGATCATCTTTAGTAGCAGGATCTCCTAAAATTTTATTTACACCAAAAACTGCTCCTGCAGAACTAGCGGCACTACTTCCAATACCACTTCCAGGCTTAATCCTTTTAATTATTTCAATTTCAAAACCAAAATTTGATGGATATTTATTTAAAAAGGAATTAATTGCTATTCCTGCAACATTTTTTCTAGGATCAGAAGGCAATCTGTGTCCTTCAACACTAATAATTTTGACACCTTTTTGTTTTGATTTTCTGATTATTATTTCATCTCCTACTTCTTTTAAACAAAAGCCAAGAACATCAAACCCACAGGAAACATTTGCTACACTTGCTGGACAAAAGACTCTAATTTTTTCCATCACTTTTTTCCTATTCGAATTATATCTGCAAATATACCAGAGGCAGTGACTTCTCCACCAGCCCCGGCGCCTTTAACTATTAGTGGTTGATTTTTATATCTATTTGTATAAAAAAGAACTATGTTATCACTACCTTTTAAATTATAAAAATCATGATTTTTTGGAATTTCTTTTAAACCCACACTTGCTTTACCATTTTTTAAAGTTGCTACATATTTGAGTTTTGAATTTTTCTTTTCAGCACTTTCAAGAAGGTTATTAAAATGACTATCATTTTTTTTCAGTGAATTAAAAAATGATTCATTATCAGTGGCATGTATAGAATCATCTGGTAAAAAAGAATTATTTTCAATTTCATCGAATTCAATATTTAGACCACTTTCACGAGCTAAAATTAAAATTTTTCTTGCTACATCAACACCTGATAAATCTATTTTTGGATCAGGTTCAGTAAAACCATTAATTTGGGCAGTTTTTGTGACTTCATAGAAAGAAATGCCTTTTTTGAAATTATTGAAAATAAAATTTAGACTTCCAGATAAAACAGCTTGAATTTCTATAATTTGATCACCTGACGCAACAAGATTGTTAAGTGTATCAATTACTGGAAGACCTGCCCCTACGTTAGTTTCGTAAAGAAATGAACTTCCATATTTACGCGATATGTTTTTTAATTTCAAATAATTACTCAATAAATCTGAAGCCGCTATTTTATTACAAGTGACAACACCAATACTATTTTCTAAATACCTTGAATACTCTTTTGCTATTAGTTCATTGGCAGTATTATCAACAAAAATGCTGTTTCTTAAATTTAAACTAATTGCATGATTAAAAAAATCATCCTTATTTGCAATTTTATCACTTTGATCTAATTTTTCCTCCCAATTTGAAAGTTTAATTGGAGAATTACCAAGTATCATTTTTCTTGAATTTGAAATACCAAGTATTCTTATCTTTAAACCTAAAAATTCCCTG
>PBWA01000018.1 GCA_002728855.1 Flavobacteriaceae bacterium | reverse complement strand
ATTTGCTGCAGCTGGAAGGTTTCCAGGAGGGTTTTTTAAGCGTGAAGCTAGACCTAGTAATGAAGAGATTTTAACTATGAGATTAGTGGATAGGGTTCTTAGACCACTATTTCCAAAAGATTATCATTATGAAACCCAAGTTATGATACAATTAATGTCTCATGATGAAAATGTAATGCCAGATTCGTTAGCTGGACTTGCAGCCTCTGCTGCTATTCAGCTCTCTGACATACCTTTTGAATATCCAATATCTGAAGTTAGAGTTGGTAGAATTGGGGATAATTTTATTATTAATCCTAGTAAATCTCAATTAGCAGAATCAGACATAGATATAATGATTGGAGCAAGTGAAGATTCTATTGCTATGGTTGAGGGTGAATTTGAAGAAATTTCTGAAAAAGAAATGTTAGAAGCAATAAAATTTGGTCATGAAGCGATCAAAGATCAAATTAATGCACAAAAGAAATTAGCTAAGCAAGTAGGCTTAAAAGATACTAGAGAATATGAAGAGGAAGTTAATGATGAAAAATTAGAAAAATTAATATCTGATTCTGCTTATAAGGAATGCTATGAAATTGCTAAAAAAGGTTTACCAAAACAAAAAAGATCAGAACTTTTTACTGCTCTTAAAGAATCAATCGAAAAGAAGTTTAATGATGATGAGGATGAAGAAAGAAATGTTTTAGTTTCAAAGTATTTTTCGAGTACTCAAAAAAATGCAATTCGAGATCTTGTTTTAGATAAAGGGATAAGACTTGACGGAAGAAAATCAGATCAGATAAGAGATATATGGTGTGAAGTAGATTATTTGCCATCAACACATGGATCCTCAATTTTTACCAGAGGAGAAACTCAAGCTCTTGCAACAGTTACTCTAGGCACATCAAGAGAAGCTAATATGATAGATCTACCAACAGAACAATCTGAAGAAAATTTTTATTTACACTATAATTTTCCTCCTTTCTCAACTGGTGAGGCGAGACCTTTAAGAGGGACTTCAAGACGTGAAATTGGACATGGAAACCTGGCCCAAAGAGCATTAAAAAAAGTTATACCTTCTGATTGCCCATACACCGTTCGAATAGTTTCAGAGGTGTTAGAGTCAAATGGATCCTCTTCAATGGCTAGTGTTTGTGCTGGAACAATGGCCTTAATGGATTCTGGCGTACAGATAACAAAACCTGTTTCTGGTATCGCTATGGGCTTAATATCAAAAGAAGATAAACATGCAATACTCTCCGATATTTTAGGGGACGAAGATCATCTTGGAGACATGGATTTTAAAGTTACAGGAACTGAAAATGGTATCACTGCATGTCAAATGGACATTAAAATAAAAGGTCTTAGCTATGACATCTTATCAAAAGCTCTTGATCAGGCAAGGATTGGAAGATTAAATATTTTAGAAAAAATAGTAGAAACAATTCCAGAAAACTCAAAAGATGTTAAAAGTCACGCTCCAAAAATGATCAAGGTTTCTATTCCTGGGGATTATATAGGAGCAGTAATTGGACCTGGTGGTAAAGTAATACAAGAATTACAAAAGGAAACAGATACTACTATAGTAATTGAAGAAAAAGATGAAAAGGGTGAGATTGAAATACTTGGCGTTAATCAAGAAAAAATTGATCTGGCAATAGAGAAAATAAATCAAATTACATTTGAACCAAAAATGGGCAATACATATAATGTCAAAGTGATTAAAATACTTGACTTTGGTGCAGTTGTAGAATTTGTTCCTGGTAAAGAAGTATTGCTTCATATTTCTGAACTTGCTTGGGAAAGAGTCAATTCAGTAAACGATGTTCTTAAAATTAATGATACTCTTGATGTTAAATATTTTGGAATTGATCCTAAAACAAGAAAACAAAAAGTTTCAAGAAAGGCACTGCTTCCAAGACCAGAGAAAAAAGAAGATAAAAATTAATATTTCTGAAACCTTTTTCAGATTTTAACGTATAAGAATATATAAACTAAAAAATGAGACAGCTTAAAATAACTAAACAAGTAACAAACAGAGAAACTGCATCTCTGGACAAATATCTTCAAGAAATTGGAAAAGTTGACCTAATTACCGCAGAAGAGGAAGTAGAGTTAGCTCAAATGATCAAAGCAGGTAATCAAATTGCTCTTGAAAAACTTACAAAAGCAAATTTAAGATTTGTTGTTTCTGTTGCAAAACAGTATCAAAATCAAGGATTAACTCTTCCAGACCTCATAAATGAGGGGAATCTTGGACTTATTAAAGCTGCTCAAAGATTTGATGAAACTAGGGGTTTTAAGTTTATTTCATATGCTGTTTGGTGGATAAGACAATCTATTCTGCAAGCTTTAGCAGAACAATCAAGAATTGTTAGACTTCCACTTAACAAAATCGGATCTATCAATAAAATAAATAAAACTTATGCTTTTTTAGAACAAGCACATGAAAGAGCACCGTCAGCAGAAGAAATTGCAAAGGAATTAGACATGACAATTAATGACGTTAAGGAATCCCTAAAAAATTCTGGTCGGCATGTTTCAATGGACGCGCCATTAGTTGAAGGTGAAGATTCTAACTTGTACGATGTTTTAAATACTGGAGAATCACCCAATCCTGACAGAACACTTCTTCATGAATCATTAAAAACAGAAATTGAGAGAGCTTTAGAGACACTAACACCTAGAGAGGCTGATGTAGTAAGACTTTACTTTGGCTTAGGTAACCAACACGCAATGACATTAGAAGAAATAGGTGAAACCTTTGATTTGACTAGAGAAAGAGTAAGGCAAATAAAAGAAAAAGCTATCAGAAGACTAAAACATACCTCAAGAAGTAAAATCTTAAAAACTTATTTGGGATAAAAAATTGTACTTTTCTCTAAGAACTATTAAACAATATGTCAATTAAAATTGCACCATCTCTTTTATCTGCAGATTTTGGTAATCTTCAAAGAGATTGTGAAATGATTAATAATAGTTCTGCTGATTGGTTTCATATAGATGTAATGGATGGAGTTTTTGTTCCAAATATTTCCTTTGGTTCACCAATAATAAAAGCCATAGCNAAATATGCTNTAAAACCGTTAGATGTTCATTTAATGATAATTGAACCTAANAGATATATAAAAGNTTTTGCTNCCTTAGGAACTGAAATTCTAACTATCCATTACGAAGCATGTACACATTTGCATAGAAATATTCAAACAATAAAGTCAGAAGGAATGAAAGCTGGAGTAGCTATAAATCCGCATACGCCTGTAAAAGTTTTAGAACCAATAATCTCAGAAATTGACTTAGTATGTCTTATGAGTGTAAACCCAGGTTTTGGTGGCCAATCTTTCATTGAGACTACTTATAACAAAGTAATTAAGCTGAAAAAATTGATTAATAAAAGAAATGCGCCTACGCTAATTGAAATCGATGGAGGTGTAAATGATAAAAATTCTTCAAAGTTAATTGAAAATGGTGCCGACATACTTGTCGCTGGGAATTACATATTTTCAGATCCAAAGCCAAATGAGGCGATAAATAGATTGAGATAATTTAAAACTTTGTTTTAAACTGAACTCTCCTGTTTTT
Source organism: Flavobacteriaceae bacterium (assembly GCA_002728855.1). Taxonomy (GTDB): domain Bacteria; phylum Bacteroidota; class Bacteroidia; order Flavobacteriales; family Flavobacteriaceae. The sequence continues at coordinate 20,192 of PBWA01000018.1, read as the reverse complement.
TGATCTTCCAATAATTGTTTCGTTATTTCCAATTGGATTATCCTCACCAAATGCATTTATTTCTAGACGATCTGGATTAACTCCTAATTCTATTAAATAATTCATTACAGATTTTGCCCTTCTTTCAGATAATTTTTGATTATAAATTTCGTCTCCCTCAGAAGAAGCATATCCCTCAATTATTAGATTGCCATTTGGATTATTATCTAATAAGTCTTTTATTTCCTTAAGCGCATTTATAGCTTTCTTTCCAATTATTTTTTCACTTTCAGCCATAAAATTAATTTTTGTGCCAAGCTCATTTAGGGTTTGAATGATTTCATTAGATAATTCAGGGCAACCATTGTTTATTGAATTTCCTTTTTCATCTGGACAAAGATCATCTTTATCTAAGATTCCATCAGAGTCAGAGTCAGGCCATGGACAACCATTATTTAATGAATCTCCTGCTAAGTTCGGACATTCATCATTTTCGTCAGTGATCCCATCCAAATCAGAATCTGGACAACCTTTCATATCAATTATCCCAGGAATTTCAGGACATTGATCATCTTTATCTGACAAACCATCGCCATCAGAATCTGGACAACCATCCATTTCAATCAGTCCAAATACTTCGGGACAAGAATCCTTATTATCAGCAACACCGTCACCATCAGCATCTGGACATCCATTTAATTCTTTTAAGCCAGGATCATCAGGACATGAATCTTTATCATCAGGAATACCGTCCTTATCACTATCTGGTATGCCAAATGAATAAAACATTCCTATATGATTAGAAAAATGCTTGATTCCATAATTTTCATATGGGTTTTTAAAACTAGAATTAAATGTAATTCCAAATTTATCAGAAAAATTAATGTCAATACCTAAGCCAACTGAATATGTCTTATGAAGATTTTTTGAAAATAAGTTTAACTTTTCAGATTTCGATAAATCAAAGCTTGTATATCCGAAACCTAAATTTAAAAAAGGGCTGATTTTTTTATTTTTTAAAAAAGAATTTTTAATATATGCTCCTGCGGAATAATATGAAAAATCAGAATCAAGTTGACCTTCAATTTTTTTAATTTTATTTAGCGTACCCTCTAATCCAATCGACAGGCCACCTTTGATATTTCGCGAAAGAGAAATGGATGGAATTCCAAAATTCCAATGATCAGTTACATTAAAAAAATCTTCAAATAATTCTCCTTGAGGATAAAAAGTAGAGTTTTCATCTGCCCCAGTTGGATAAGTGTCGATTGAGCTAATACCAATAAATAGACGCCAGGGATTTTCAGGTGTTTGAGAAAAAATTACACCGCTAAATAAAAAAGAAATTAGAAATACAAATTTATTCATAACTAACTATATAACTATATTTTACATGTTTTATTGTGCAGTTCTTCATAACTTGAACACAGAATAGATATTTTATCAGATTATGGACAATTCAGTTGAATTAACAGTGGATGCTGTAGTGACATGGGTTAATGGAAATGATCCTAAATATCAAAAGAAAATATCGAATTATAGAAAAATTGAACAATTAAAGATATCGGAGAAATTATTGTCAAAATATAATCAAATTGGTGAAATAACATTATGCATTAAATCGATATTGAAATTTGCTCCATTCATAAGAAAGATTTTTATTGTAACAGATCAACAAGATCCTAAAATTGAGGTGAAAGAAAAAGAAAAAATCGTTTTAATTGATCATAAAGAAATTTTCAGAGGTTATGAAGATTATATGCCAACCTTTAATATAAGAACAATTGAAACTGCTTTTCATAGAATCAGAGATCTCTCTGAACATTTCATATATTTTAATGATGACATGTTTTTGATAAAACCAACAACTATTCATGATTGGTTTAATGAAGAAAAAAAAGCTATTATTAGAGGGAAATGGAGTAAATCATACAATAAAATTTGGTACAAAAGATTAAAAGATTTTTTTATTTCAAAAAATAAAAGACCTGGATTTAATAGGGCGCAATCAAAGTCAGCTGAAAAGTTGGGATTTAATGAAAAATATTATAAATCATTTCATACTGCAAGACCTATGATAAAATCAATCTCAGAAAAATATTTTGATCAAAATCCTCATATTTTCATCAATCAAATCAAATATCGTTTTAGAAATCATGATCAATTTATATCATATAGCCTTAATTGGCATCTTATGATAAAATTAAACAAAGCAGTTTTAAATTCAGATACTGGAAATATTGAAATTCATAGTATAGAAAAAAAAAGTTTAAAAACTTTAAAAAAAATAACTGAGTCCTCTGAAAAAAATGAGTCCTTATTTTCAATTAATATTCAAGACATGAATAAAGCAAGCATTGAAAGTCAAAAGTATTTAATCAATTGGATTAATACAATACTTAAAAAAACATATACTTAATTATATGCATCTATTTTTTTAAAAACAATTTCATCAGAAATTTTTTGAGATAAAACTGCGAAATTTTTATCAACTATATTATAGTAGATCCACTTATGTGCTTCTTCATCATATTCAAAAAATCTTGAGGGCAGTCCAATTGAAGATTCACCACTTATCTTTGCAAAGATTACACAAGCTGCAAGATATGTTCCATTTGGAGAAGAATGCTTGCCATCGTCAAAGAAAAGATCATAATCTAAATATCTGCTTTCAAATATTTTAAAGGCCCTGCCTACTGGAATAAAATCAATATTTTCCTCATTACTGATTTTAGAAATAACTGCTTCAATAGGATAAGGATTCTTAGTTAAATCTATTTTATTGTTAGGATACATCTGTTCCCAATATTCTTGATAAAACCATGTTGAAAAAAGAAGTGGAATTGATTGTTTAGATTTTGATAGGTTTACAAATTTTTTAGAATAGATAACAGTTGAATCAACTTGAATTATTGGATTATGACTTCTATCTTGTAATACTATATAATCAAAATCATTTTTTTCAATTAAAGAAATTGTTTTAAGTCCTTTTTTAGAATTCCAATGTTGTTCCAGAGTAGCACCTGAAGATGTAGACTGTGAAACATTCCAGTTAAGACCTTTGCTTTTGGCCATATCTTCAACAAGTTTTGGAAGATTCCAGTAAAAAGTAAAACTATTTCCAACAAAAAGTATTTCCTTTTTTTCTTGAGTATATAAATTGAAAAAATAAAGATAAAATAGAAGAAAAAGATAAATCCTCATAGATTAATTAATTATGTGACCCAGGGAGGATTCGAACCCCCAACCCTCAGAGCCGAAATCTGATATTCTATCCAGTTGAACTACTGGGCCTATCTAATAAAACAAATTTAGTTTATATGTATTAAACAAAAATACTAGGAATTCAATATTTCTTTGACAATAGTTGAAATTGTTTTACCATTTGCTTGACCTGCCATTTTTGATGTTGCAATACTCATAACTTTGCCCATATCTTTCATACCCTTTGACTCAGTATTTAAAATAATATCTTGAATATTTTCTCTTATTTTTTTTTCATCAAGTTGCTCAGGTAGAAATCGTTCAATAATTTTAGCTTGAGCATCTTCAGGTTCAGCTAAATCAATCCTGCTTTGCTCTCTGAAAATTTTAGCACTCTCTTTTCGTTGTTTTATAAGTTTTTGTAGGATTTTCAGCTCTTCTTGATCAGAAAAACTATCAGCTTTTCCAGATTTAGTATTCAGTAATAATAGTTCTGATTTTATTGCTCTAATTGACTGAAGAGCAATTTGATCTTTTGCTTTAATTGCATTTTTCAACTCTTCGTTTATTTTATCAAGTAAATTCATTTGAATTATTTTATTTTACTATTAAATTAATCTACATTATCATGTAAAAAAGAATTATTTGAACGTAATTGTATTTCTTCATTCGAATCCTCATCAATAGATATTCTTGAACTATTTTCCTGATCAGATTTTTGAAATGATTCTTCTAAATCTATACCAATCCTTTTATATGCTGGTTGTTTTTCTAGTTCATCAACCCTTCTTGAGTTTGAAAATGAATAATTAAATTTTTTTAAATGCTCTATTCTTTTTTCATTTTCTTGACTTAAAGATTCATCAATTTTTTGTTCAAAAGGTGAAAGATTTAAATTCAAATTACTTTGATTAACTTCCCTAGTTTCATTTTTTTCTTCATCTTGTAAAATTTCATTTTCAATCTTTTCTTCAATTTCAGACTTGCTGCTCTCCTTAAGCTCAAATTTAAAATCATTCTCTATATCAGTTTGAGAATCTATCGTTTCTGTTTTTATTTTATCATTCACTATTTTTTCAGATTGATCATACAATTTATCCATTGATTCTTTTTTTTGGAAATTTATATCCTTTACTGGAAGGTCAAAGTCAAATTCTATTTGATTTTGATCATCAATCTCATTATTTATATTATGATCAAAATTTGAGTCTAAATACTCCGGATCCACAACATCTAGGTCAAAATAATCAGTTTTAGTATTTTTCTCAATTTTAAATTCAATTCTATCAGATTCATCTCCTAAAAGATCATATGATACATCAATGTCCTTCATTTCTTCAGTGACTATAACCTCATCATTTGAGTAATCAAGAATATCATAGACTACCTCCATGTTTTTTATTTCTTCAAAATTTAATTCTTCATTATTATGATTAGAGTCTAAAGTTTCATATGTAACATTCATTTCTCTTATATCATCAGTTAAATTGAAATCATCTTCAGATTTATAAGAAGACAAGTTTTCTTGATCACTTTCTAATTGTTCTTGATCTTTATCTATAAAATCAGTACTTAATTGTTTTTTTTCATGCGAATTCATTAAATCTTGTTCAATTTTTTGGTCGATCTCTAGTGTATGAATAATCTTTTTAGCCTCAATATTTACAATTTCACTTTGTTGATCAGCAGGAAAACCAGTGGCAATTATTGTAACTGAGATAGAATTTCCAAGACTTTCATCTTCACCTACGCCCATAATAATATTAGTGTTATTACCTGCTTCTTCTTGAATAAAGTCATTAATTTCGCCAATTTCATCAATCGTAATCTCCTCATTTCCAGAAACAATTAATAATAGAACGTTTTTACAGCCAACAATTCTGTTATCGTTTAACAATGGAGAATCTAAAGCTTTTGTAATTGCATCCTGAGCTCGATTATTAGAAGAAGATGATGCTGAACCCATTATAGCAGTCCCGCTATTAAACAAAACTGTCCTTGCATCTTTAAGATCAACATTCTGAGTATAATGATGCGTAATAACTTCTGCAATTCCCTTGGCAGCTGATGCCAAAACTTCATCAGCCTTTGAAAACCCAGCTTTAAATCCTAAGTTACCATATACTTCTCTTAGTTTATTATTATTTATAACAATTAATGAATCTACTGATTTTTTAATGTTTTCAAGCCCCTTTTCAGCCTGATTAATTCTGATTTTACCTTCAAAATCAAATGGCATTGTAACAATTCCTACAGTTAAAACATCAAGTTCTCTAGCCATTTTTGCTATAATTGGGGCCGCTCCTGTACCAGTCCCTCCTCCCATTCCTGCAGTAATAAAGACCATTTTAGTTTGAGTGGTTAATAAATTTTTTAAATCCTCAAAACTTTCTTTTGCAGCTTGAGCTCCAACTTCTGGATTTGCTCCTGCTCCAAGGCCCTCCGTCAAAGAAGCTCCTAACTGAATTTTTATAGGAACAGGACTTTCATTCAATGCCTGAGCATCAGTATTGGTGACAACAAAATCAACCCCATTAATTCCTTGTTTAAACATATAATTAATTGCATTACTTCCTCCTCCGCCAACTCCAATGACCTTAATTACATTACTGACATTTTTTGGCAAATCAAAGCTTAATTTTTCTGATTGTATAGATTCCATTGATTATTTATTTTAAGCGTTATCTAAAAATTCTTTAAATTTCTCAACCCATTTATCTAGTATTGATTTTCTTTTAATATTAATTTCACCAGATAATTCTGAAGAATTATTTGATTCAGATTCATCTTTCTCCATTGAAAGTTCATCCATATTTTTTTCTTGACCACTATCATATATCTCTCCCTCTAAAGCATTTAATAATAATCCAACAGCCGTTGAAAACATTGGTTCCGTATGAGATTTATTAGTGTCTCCAGCGAGATGTTCACTCGGATAGCCAATCCTAGTATCCATTCCTGTTATATATTCAACTAATTGTTTTAGATGTTTTAATTGACTTCCTCCTCCAGTTAGTACTATTCCTCCAATAAGTTTTTTCTTTTGTTCATCGTTACCATAATTTTTTATTTCCAAATGAACCTGTTCAATTATCTCAACTACTCTTGCATTAATAATTTTAGAAAGAGTCTTTAAAGATATTTCTTTAGGATCTCTTCCTCTAAGCCCTGGAATTGATACTATTTCAGTATCCTTGTTTTCACCAGGCCAAGCTGAACCAAACTTTATTTTGAGTAGTTCTGCTTGTTTCTCTATTATAGAACATCCTTCTTTTATATCTTCAGTAATAACATTCCCTCCAAAAGGGATTACTGCAGTATGCCTAATTATTCCATCTTTGAATATTGCTAGATCTGTAGTTCCTCCTCCTATATCAATTAGTGCGCCTCCCGCCTCTTTCTCCTCCCTACTTAAAACAGCTTCTGATGAAGCAAGTGGTTCAAGTGTAATATTACCCATTGAAAGACCAGCACTTTTAATGCATCGGCCAATATTTTTAATAGATGAAACCTGACCTACAACAACGTGAAAATTAGCTTCCAATCTTCCCCCGTACATTCCGATAGGTTCTTTAATCTCAGATTGTCCATCAACTTTATATTCCTGCGGTAAAACATGGATAATTTCTTCTCCTGGTAACATAACTAATTTATAAACTTGTAGAATTAATATATCGATATCCTCTTGAGAAATTACTTTCTCAGGGTTAGGTCTTGTTATGTAATCACTGTGCTGAAGACTTCTTATATGTTGCCCAGCAATTCCTACTACAACCTCTTCAATATTATCTTCGCAAAGATTTTTTGCTTCTTCCACGGCTTGCTGAATTGACTGAATTGTCTGAGTAATATTATTAACAACACCCCTATGAACACCTAAGCTTTTAGATTTTCCAATTCCTAATATTTCAACCTTATTAAATTCGTTTCTTTTGCCAGCCATAACAACAATCTTTGTTGTCCCAATGTCTAAGCCTACTGAAATTTTTGATTTTTCCATAATTAAAATTTTATGATGCAACTACTTGTTTATTATACTTTAAACTTATTTTTTTATAATCTGATTTAGTTTTCATGCTATTGTAAAAAGCTGAAAAAACTTTTAGTTTTTTAATTTTTTCTTCAAGATTATTTATGCTACCAAATTCTACTTCAAAATCAAACGAATTCAATTTTATATAGTAAGAATTTGATTCATATCGAATTGTTTTTAATTCTTTTTTTAAGAAATAATCTTTTTTGAAATTACTGACTAAAAAAAGAAGTTCTTTAATTTTGTTTTTCTCTGGATTTCCAATAAAACTTGGTAAATCTGGTTTATATTTTTTTGAAACAGGAACTTTAAATCCTTTATAATTAAAGTAAAATATGGTATCAGAGATTATTTTTAATTCAGGCTCTTCCTCTTTAATAGATATTCCTAACGATCCATTAGGATAATAATATAATTCTGCATTGTATATATATGGATTAGTCTCAAAAAATGATTCAAGAGAGGTCAAATTTATAGATTCTTTGCTTTCTGAAATTTTATCTAACTCAATCTCTAATAATTTGTTTATTAATTCGTAATTCAAAAATTTGGGGGATCCAGACATAAAAACAATTTCATCTATTTTGATTAATCTTTTTTTATTTCTCCAATAAGAAAATCCTATTATTGATAGCATAATAAAAATCATTACTGTAAAAAATATAATATCCTTAATTTTCATAAACTTTATATTTAATTTTTAATTTTTCTAATTCATCACCAATATCCCCTGCTCCAAGAACGGCAAACAAATTTGCTTTTGACTCTTTTATTGTTTTTTCTATACCATCTTTAAATACAATCTTTTTTATCTGATTATCAATTTTATCAATTATTTTCTTTGAATTAATTCCAGCAATGGGCTTTTCTCTTGCAGGATAAATTTCTGTTAAATAAACCTCATCAAATTGAGATAAAGAATCTGCAAACTGATTTAAAAAATCCCTAGTTCTAGAAAATAAATGAGGTTGAAAAATAACTGCCTTTCTCTTGTTTGAATATCTTTCTTCAATAGTTTTAAATATAGAATCAATTTCAATTGGATGGTGAGCATAATCATCTATTACTACGCTTCCTAATATTTCAAAAATTTCAATTCTACGTTTCAAACCCTTAAAATCTTTTAAGGAATTTAAAGCATGATCTAAAGGAATATTTGCAAGATCCAACATTGCAGCTGCGGCAATAGCATTTGATAAATTATGACGCCCAATAAGATTAAACTTTATTTTATTGTATATCTTAGAAGGAGTATGAAAATCAAATTCATATCCCAAATTTTTTTCTAATATATTTGATGCATAATAATCAGCTTTTTGATTTAATGAAAAAGTATTTCCTTTTATTGGAACACCTTTTGCAACTAAAAGGTGCTTTTTTGTTTTTTTTGAAAATTCCTTGAATGCTTTAACAAGATTAGATTTATTTTCGTATATATCAAGGTGATCAGAGTCCATTGATGTAATGCATGAAATTGTTGGATTTAGCTCTAAAAAAGACCTATCATATTCATCAGCTTCAACTATTGAAAATTCACTGCCATTATTAATTAAATTACTATTAAATCCATTTGCTATTCCTCCTAAAAATGCAGTAAACTTTAGTTGAATTGAATTACACATATGAGATAATATAGTACTGGTAGTAGTTTTCCCATGAGTCCCAGCTACCGCAAATAATTTGGAGTCTTTTGTTAGTTTTCCTAACAGATAAGATCTTTTTCTAACTTCAAAGCCATTGTTCCTGAAATAATTTAGTTGAATATTGTCATTTGGTATTGCAGGAGTATAAATTACTTTTGTCCCTTTTAATTTAAATTTCTTAGGAATAGATTCAATAGAATCTTTAAAAATAACTTGAATTCCATTTTTAATTAACATATCTGTAATAGATCCGTTTGTTTTATCATAACCAGAAACAATAGATCCAATATCTAATAAGTATTTAGCTAAAGAAGACATTCCAATTCCTCCTATACCAATAAAATAATATCTGTCAATAATTTTCATTTATATAATTTCTTTAATTAACCGAACAATGTTTTTACTAGCATTTGGCTTGGCTATTTTTTTTAAATTAGTAGAGAGCGACATTTGTAATGATTTATTTGATAATAATTTTTCAAAACCAATTTTAAATTTTTCATCTAAAAACTTCTCTTCAATTACTATAGCAGCTTTTCTCTTGGATAGTGCTTGAGAATTAAGTTTTTGATGATCTTCTGCAACATTAGGGGAAGGAATTAGTATTAATGGTTTCCCTACACAAGCCAATTCAGATAATGTTATTGCTCCAGAACGAGAAATAATATAATCTGAAGCAGAATATAACTTGTAAATTTCATTTGTAAAAGAAAAGATAACAACACCTGAATTTTGAAGATGAAAATACTTCTCAAAATATAGGGATCCACACTGCCATAAAATCTGAATTTCATTTCTCTTAAAATAATTTAAATTAGAAAATATTAATTCATTTATTCTTTTTGAGCCATTACTACCCCCTAAAACAAGTAAAACTTTTTTATTAGGATCAAATTTAAAATTGCTTTTATCTCGTTTTTGTAAATTTTGATTTCTAAAAATAAATTTTCTTACAGGATTACCTGTTATTGTTATTTTTTCATTCGGGAAAAATTGATCCATTCCTTCATATGCAACAGCAATTTTATTAACTCTTTTCGAAAGTATCTTATTTGTAATCCCAGGATATGAGTTTTGTTCTTGAATTAAAGTTGGAAATTTTAACAAACTTGCAATAAAGAGTATTGGTCCACTGGCATATCCTCCTGTACCAATTACAATATCAGGTTTAAAACTCAATAGGATCCTTAAAGATTTAAATAAACTATGAATTAGTTTTATTGGTAAAAAAACATTTTTAAAAAAATTTGTTCTTTTAAATCCATCTATCCAAAGACCTATAATTCTGAATCCAGCCTCAGGAACCTTTTGCATCTCAATTTTATTTAGAGCTCCAACAAATAAAATATCTGTTTTTGGGTATTCAATCAATAGTTCTTCAGCTATTGCTATTGCAGGAAATAAATGACCTCCTGTACCACCTCCAGAAATAATTACTTTATGCTGTTTCACTTAATATTGCAATTGGGTTATTATTTTCTTTATTGTCAACTAAATCGTCATGTATTTCATCACGACAAGAACTTACACTTAATATAATTCCAAAAGAAATACATGTAATCCAAGCAGCTGTACCTCCACTGCTAATTAAAGGAAGATTTTGTCCTGTTACTGGAAGAATTTGTAAAGCAACTCCAATATTGACAAAAGCTTGAATTACAACAGGAATTCCTAGGCCAATAACAATTAATTTTCCAAAGAATTTTTTTGATTTGTGAGCTATTACAACAATTCTGAAAAGCAGTAGCAAATACAAAATAATTATACCTAATCCTCCTATTAAGCCAAATTCCTCAATAATGATAGCATATATAAAGTCTGATGAACTTTGAGGTAAAAAATTTTTCATTACACTTTTACCTGCACCTAATCCAAGAACACCACCAGATGCAATTGCTGTTTTTGCCTTTTCAATTTGATAGTTTGATTCTAAATCATGTCCATTCTTAAAACTTTCTATTCTGCTAATCCATGTGTCAACTCGATTTGGAATTAATTCTGGGTATGCTTTTGAAGTTAAAACAAAAAATATAAGAAAAGTAAATGCTAAAATTAACATACTTATAATTCTTTTTACTGGATAACCCCCAATAAAAAGAAGAATTATTGTGATTAAAAACATCAATGCTGCAGTTGAAAAATTAGATGGTAAAATCAGAGAAATAATTAAAAAAATAGGAATCCAAAGTGAAAAAAATGAACTTTTTAATTTTATGTATTTAAACTTTTTCTTATCTAAAAAATGTGCAACATATATTATTAATATTAATCCAGCCAAGGAAGAGGTTTGGAAGCTTAATCCCACTATTGGAATTTCAATCCATCTACTGGCATTTGCACCTTGAATTATAGTTTCTTGAGAGTTGGTATAAATTAATAATAAAATTACAACAGGTAATGCCAGTATTGAGATACCTTTAAAATAATGGTAAGGTATCCTATGAACAATAAACATAAGAACAAAACCAAAACTCATTAACAACAAATGTTTAAAAAGATATCCCCAGGTTGTCCCTTTTCCAATAACATATACTAGGTTTGAACTTGCGCTAAATACTGGCAAAAAAGAAAAAATAACAAGTAGTGTTAATATACCCCAAAGTGATTTATCTCCCTGTATAATAGTATTTCTTTTCAATTTTAAAAGAATCTTGGTGTTAAAATTTTTCTATCCTTATTCATTAGATCAATTCTCAAAATAAGTTCATAAGTGCCATCATTAAATTGTTTTATTTGATGGGTAGTATAGTCATAGCTAAGTCCAACAAAAAAATTATCAGATAGCTGAAACCCTCCCAAAGCACTTATTGCTGAATCTAATCTATTAGATATTCCAAGAGTTACTTTATAATTAAATAAAAAATTCATGGAAAGATCCCATTGGACAGGAGCTCCCCTGACAACTTTGACCAAAGAAGCTGGTTTTACTTTTACCTTTGAGTTTATGTCAAAAACATATCCTGCGATTAGATAATAATGAATTCTGTCAGATACTTTTGAAAAAAAAGTATTCTCAATATTTAATTCATCATAATATTTTGTTTCTAAAATATTAGGGGCTGAAAATCCTAAATAGTATTTCTCTGTATTAAAATAAAATCCTAATCCTAATCTTGGCTGTATTTTATTATAATTATACTTTAGTAATGGATCACTAAGATTTGCAATATTTAACTTTGAATAATCTATATCCATCTCAACAAGTCCAGCTTTTATTCCAAAAGTCAACTTTGACCATAGAAAATTTATTGCATAAGAGTAATCTACATTAACTCTATTCTCAGAAGTAGGTCCAATTTTATCACTAAAAACTGAAAGACCTATTCCCATCCTTTCATTGTCTCCAATTGAACTATCTATTGATAAAGCAGTAGTTTCTGGAGAACCCTCTAAGTCTAACCATTGAGTTCGTGCTAGAAGATTAATACTTGTTAACCCTCTATTACCTACATAGGCCGGATTAACAATTTGGGTATTATACATATAGTTTGTGTATTGTGCGTCTTGTTGAGCAAATAGGCCGATATGTATAAATGCTAATATTAATAAAAGGTTGATTTTATAAAATTTCATAATTAAAAAAATTTTTATAGATTTTTTACTGCCTTTTTAAATTGATCACCTCTATCTTCATAATTTCTAAACAGATCAAAGCTTGAACATGCAGGTGAAAGAAGAACACTGTCTTTTCTCTCAGCAAGTTTATGAGCCATTTTAACTGCATTAGACATTGTCTCAGCTTCAAACATTAAGTCAACAATTGGATTAAATGTTTCAAATAATTTATCATTGTTTTTTCCTAAACAAATTATTGCTTTAACTTTTTCATGAACTAGAGGTAGTAACTGATTGTAATCATTACCTTTATCAACACCTCCAGCAATCCATACTGTAGGGGTGTTTATGCTTTCAAGAGCGTAAAAGGTTGCATTAACATTTGTTGCTTTTGAATCATTTATGTAATTAACGTTTCGAATTTTTAAGACTTTTTCTAAACGATGAGGTACTCCTTTAAAATTTGTTAAACTTTCCCTTATTTTTTCTTTACTTATTTCAAATAAATTTGCAATCGTTACAGCAGCCATTGCATTAAGTAAATTATGTTGTCCAGAAAGAGAAAATTCTGCTGAATTAATCATAGTTTTTCTTTTTTTTGTTTTAATAATTATATTTTCGTCATTATGGTATGTGTTATTTAACCAATCATTTTTTTTTCCATAAGTGTGTAATTCTGCTTTAGTTTTTAGACCAAGTATTTTTTCTGTCAAATTTTGATCATCAGAATTGAAAATTAATAGGTCATTCTTAGTTTGATTCTTTGTAATCTTGAGCTTTGAGTTTAGATATTTTTCAAAATTATTTTCATATCTATCCAAATGATCAGGTACAATATTTGTAATAACACCAATGTTTGGTGAAAAATTAATTATGTCATCTAATTGAAAGCTACTAACTTCAAGAACATAATAATCATATTTGTTTTCGGCAATTTCCTTAGCAAAACTATTTCCAATATTACCAGCTACTCCAACTTTCAAACCTCCCTGAGATAACAAATGATGTGTTAGCAGAGCAGTTGTAGTTTTTCCATTACTGCCTGTTATAGCAATAATTTTTGAACTAGTAAATTTTGAAGCAAATTCTATTTCAGAAATAATTGGAAGATCCATCTCACGTAGTTGAACAATTATCCTAGATTTATTATCGATTCCAGGACTTTTAATTATCCAATCAGCATCTTTCATTTTTGACAATGAATGCTTTTTCTCTTCCCATGAAACACCCATTAAATTAAGTTTTTCCTTAGTTTTTTTCGAAATAATGTTATTATCCGAAAGAAAAACCTTAAGTCCTTTTTTACAAGCTAAAAAAGCTGTACCTAAACCACTCTCTCCCGCACCTAATATGACTATTTTACCTACCATTATCTTATCTTAAGTGTTACAATTGATATTACTACCAGAAGTACTGTTATAATCCAAAATCTTGTTGCTATTTTACTTTCATGAAAACCCTTAATTTGGAAATGATGATGGAGTGGAGACATTCTAAAAATTCTTTTTCCAACCCCAAATTTTTTCTTTGTGTACTTGAAGTAACCTACTTGAAGAAGCACTGATAAAGTCTCAATGAAAAACACTCCACAAAGAATAGGTATTAATAATTCTTTCCTTGTAATAAAACATAAAACAGAAATAATAGCCCCAATAGTTAAACTTCCTGTATCTCCCATAAAAACGGAAGCAGGGAAAGTGTTATACCATAAGAATCCAATTAAAGATCCTGTAAAAGCTGCTATAAAAATAGTAACCTCGCCTACTCTTGGAATAAACATAATGTTTAAATAGTCTGCAAAAATTAAATTTCCTGAAACCCAAGAAAAAATTCCTAGACCCATCACTATAATAACCGATGTGCCAGCAGTCAAACCATCTATCCCATCAGTTAAATTAGCAGCATTTGAAACAGCAGTGATAATAAATATAACTACTGCGATAAAAATTATCCAATCATATTTTTCAAGTTTTGGGGAAATCCAGCTTATTAGACTAACATAGTTAAATTCATTACCTTTTACCATAGGTATAGTTGTGATTGTAGATTTTTTTTCATCTGAGAAAACTTGACTTATTTCAATTTGCTCAGATTTATTATACGTCTCAATTTCTTGTCTGACAGTAACATCAGGATGAAAATAGAGTATCGATCCAACAAATAATCCAAGAGCTAATTGACCTATTATCTTAAACTTTCCTTTTAACCCTCTCTTATTTTTTTTGAAAATTTTTATGTAATCATCAATCATTCCAATTAAACCCATCCAGAGAGTAGTTACAATAAGTAGAACTATATATATATTGTCTATACGAGCAATTAATATCACAGGTATTAATGTTCCAAGGATTATTATTATACCTCCCATAGTCGGCGTCCCCGTTTTTTCTATTTGCCCATCAAGTCCTAATTCCCTCACTGTTTCTCCAACTTGATTCTTCTTTAAAAAGAGAATTATTTTATTGCCATAAATTAATGTAATGGATAGAGAGAGTAAGACAGCTAATGCTGCCCTAAAAGAAAGAAACTGAAATAATGAGGCCCCAGGGAATTCATATGCTTTTTCTATGTATTCAAATAAATAGTATAGCATAATACTTATGTTTTAATAAAAATTTTTTTTGCATATTCAAGATCATTAAATGGGTATTTTTTACCCTTTATTTCCTGATATTTTTCATGTCCTTTACCTGCAATGAGCACTATGTCTCCAGGCATAGCTTCCTTATAAGCGGCAGATATTGCCTCTTCTCTTTTAATAATAATTCTTGTTTTTTTAAAATCGACAGGACTTACTCCTGTAATCATTTCGTCGATGATTGACTCTGGATCCTCATTTCTGGGATTATCAGATGTAAAAATTACTTTAGAACTAAATTTAGCTGCAACTTCTCCAATTTTTGGTCTCTTTTTCTTGTCACGATCACCACCACAACCAATTATAGTGAAAAGACTTTCAGTTTTGGTTCTAATCTTATTTATTGATGATAATATATTTTTTAATGCATCAGGTGTATGAGCATAGTCAATTATTATCAGTATATTATTTTGAGTATAAAAAGTTTGAAATCTTCCAGGAACACCTTGAATTTGACTCAGTTTTTTCAATGTTGATAACTCATCTAGCCCAAGTATTATTGAAGCTGAAAAAACAGCTAATAAATTATATGCATTGAATTCTCCTAACATTTGTGTCCAAATTTCATTTTCCTTAATCTTCAGAAGCATCCCTCTCATTTGATTTTCTAAGATCTTGGCTTTAAAATCAGCGATCCGATTTAAAGCGTATGTATATTTTTTAGCACTTGAATTCTGTATCATAAATTCTGCATTTCTGTCATCAAGATTGATTAACGCAAAAGAATCCTTACTTAAAGAATCAAAAACTTGTTTTTTTACATCTCGATAATTTTTGAAAGTCTTATGATAATCAAGATGATCATGAGTTAGATTAGTAAATAATATTCCTTTAAATCTTAATCCATAAACTCTTTTTTGATCAATACCATGTGAAGAGACTTCCATAAAGCATTTTTTAATACCAGATTTTAGCATTTCATCTAGTGATGAATTTACTGTCAGCGGATCAGGTGTAGTTAGATTTGTTAAAATTGATCTCTTGTTAAATTTTATCTCAACTGTTGAAATTAGACCTGAAGAAATATCTTGAGAGTTAAAAACTTTATATAATAGAGTTGAAATGGTTGTTTTCCCATTTGTCCCTGTAACACCAATAAGATCAATCTTTTCAGATGGATTGTCATAAAAGTTTGAAGCAATAAGGCCGAGTGCAATTTTTGAATCTTCAACAATAACATAAACTTTTCCTTCAACTAAATTTGATGGTAATCTTTGGCAAATAATTACTCCTGCTCCATTTTTGATAGCATCATCGATAAATGTATGCCCATCAATATTAGTTCCTGGTATGGCAATAAATAAAGAATTACCTGAAACATTTCTAGAATCAAATGTTATGTGTTTAACTCTAACTTCAGTAGATCCAATTATTGTTTGAACTGATACTTTGTATAATATGTCCTTAACTTTTTTCATGAAAATTCTAAAACAATTAACTGTCCAACCTTTATTTTAGTTCCAGGCTTTATAGATTGCTTTACAACCCTTCCATTACCAACGATTTTAAAGTTCAATCCTAATTTTTCAACTATTGAAATTGCATCTAAACTAGTTTTACCTACTAAATCTGGAATTTCAATATTATTTATTTTGTCATTTTGAGCTTTGTTTAAAGACAATCTAATTTCACTTGGTTTAATTATTATATTTTTTGGAGTTGATATATATATTTTTTTTGCAATTTTTTTAAAAACTGGGGCAGCTACAGTAGATCCATAATAACCTAAGGATTTATCTGGTCTATGAATAACTACTATACACGAGTATGTTGGATTTTCTGCAGGAAAATATCCTACAAAACTTGAAATATACTGAACCTCTTCTTTTGTGTAATCAAGCTGGCAAGTACCAGTTTTTCCAGCTACATTAAATAAACTGTCTTTTATTTGATTTGCTGTTCCCCATTTTTTATCAACTACATTAAATAACATACTTTTAATTTTGATTAATGTTTCTTCTGAACAAATCGATGGATTTATAATTTCTTTTTTAAATACTTTCTGAGGTTTTTCCCCAGCATTGGTGATTTTTTCTATGAATTGAGGTCGTAATAATTCTCCATCATTGGCAATAGCATTGTAAAATGAAAGAATTTGAAGAGGTGTCATAGATAATCCATATCCATATGCCATCCATGGTAAATCTAATCCATCCCAATCTTTGTCAGACGGATAAGGTATTTTAGGTTTTGGCTCGCCTTTTATTGAAACTCCCAAGGGCTTATTAACCCCCATATTATATAACCTATTTACAAATTTACTTGGATCATCTTTATAGTAATTATGGACTATATTTACCATACCTACATTAGATGATAATTCAAAAACTTTAGAGGCTGGTATTAATCCATATCCTCCTTTTTTTACATCTCTGACCTTGTATTTATTATAAAAAGTTATTTCTCCGTTTCCAGTATCAACCAAATCTTCAAGATCAATAGCTTTGTCCTCAAGAGCAGCAATCATTGAAATAAGCTTAAAAGTAGATCCAGGTTCATTTAGTTCTCCCACTGCATAATTTAATTTTTCATAATAAGTCCCCTTAGATGTCCTGCCCAAATTAACTATCGCCCTAATTTTTCCTGTTTTTGTTTCCATTACAACAGCAGTTCCATGTTCTGCTTTATATTTTTCAAGCTGTTCTAGTAATGCTGAATGAGTAATATCCTGAATATTGAGATTAATAGTAGTATATACATCATGACCCTGTGTTGGTTCTTTTTCATTAACATCATTAATTGGCTTCCATTGTCCATTTGCGATTCTCTGTTTCAATCTTCTCCCTTCTTCCCCTCGAAGATATGTTCCAAAAGCTCCCTCAATTCCGACTCTAAAATAATTTCCATTTAGACTCTTTTGCTCATAACCAATTGTCCTCTCAGCAATTTTACCAAGCGGATGTTCTCTTTTTATTTGCTGTTCTACTATTAGACCTCCCTTAAAAGAAGGCAAATTAAAAATTGGTAATGACCTTATCTTTTTTAGCTTTGAATAGCTTAAATTTTTAGCAATTAGCATGTACCGATTATTGTTTTCCCTAGCATTTTCAAGGCTTTCATATAATTTAGTGTATGGTGTCTGGAGAATTAAAGATAAATCCTTTGCTAACTTTTCTTTGTTGTTATTATATAATGAATTAGAAGGAACCTTTGAATCCCACCTAACTTCATATTGAGCAACAGATGTTGCCATTAAACTTCCATATTCAGAATATATATTCCCTCTACTGGGTTGTAACACTACATTCTTTACTGTTTGGTTAGATGCTATAATCTTATATTTTTCTCCATCGACTACTTGGATATAAATCAATTTACCCATCAATACAAATGAGAAAATTATCATGAAGAAAATCACAAAATAAAAACGATTCATTATTTTTTTTAAAAGCTCATCAATCATTTGAAACAAGTATTTTTATTGCGGGTTCTTTTGAAGGGCCAATACCAAGAGGTTCTAATTCATACATTATCTTTGTTTCCATTTTTAACTTCATTAAATTTGTTCTTTGATCTATAAACTCACTCTTCAATAATCTTATTTCCTCATTTAAAGAAGCTATCTGAAAAATTTTCTTATCTGTACTGTGTCCGCTTGCTATCATAACTACTGATAACATTAACACATATAATATTATTCGCCAGTTTTTAAAAGCATTATCCTTTATAAGGAACTCAAAGTTTAATATTGACAAAATTCCTCTCATATTTTTTCTGCAATTCTTAGTTTTGCGCTTCTGGATCTCTTATTATTAATTAGCTCTCTTTTTGAGGGAGTTATCAGATCACCTATTTTTTTAAATGGAAAGAATTTATTGCCATAAAAATCTACTTTTGGATTTCCATCAAAATTCCCATCTCTTATGAAATTTTTAACCAATCTATCTTCAAGAGAATGATATGATATACATACTAATCGGCCACCTTTGGAAATAAAGTTAGATGTCTGTAGTAAAAGGGTTTTAATTGCATCTAGTTCTTTGTTTACCTCAATTCTAATTGCTTGGAAAATTTTAGCCATTTCTTTGTTGAATTTTTGTTTAGGAATTAAAGGCTTCAATAAATTTTGTAAGTCTTTAGTTGATGTTATTTTTTCCTTTCTTCTTGATTGAGCAATTTTTTTTGTATAAACTCTTGCACGGTTTAACTCGCCGTAATTCTTGAATATTGATACTAATTTTGTTTCATTATAACTGTTTACTACTTCCTTAGCATTTAATTTATTTTTTTTATTCATCCTCATATCTAATGGACCATCAAGTCTAATTGAAAAACCCCTTTCTTTTTTATCCAATTGATGAGAGGATATACCAAAATCAGCAATCAATCCTGAAATTTGATCTATCTCATGAAGGTCTAATTGCTTCTTTAAATTTGAAAAGTTTGTAGATATCAATTTAAATCTACTGTCATCAATTAAATTTATTGAGGCAGAAGCATCTTGATCAAATGCAATAAGTTTTCCCTTGCTCGATAATTTGTTTAGTATAGCCCTCGAATGCCCACCTCCTCCAAATGTAACATCAACATAAATACCCAAAGGATTTATATTCAATCCCTTAATAGATTCATTTAATAAAACTGGATTATGATAGTTTTTCATTGTTTTCGTCACCCATGACTTGTTCTGCTAGAGAAGCAAAGTCAATAGTTGCTTCATCAATTGATTTTTCATATAGATTCTTATCCCATATCTCAAGTATATTGAGAGCTGATGAAACAACAACTTCTTTATTTATTTTCGCATGATTGATTAAATTTTTTGGAATTAGTACCCTGCCTGTTGAATCAATATCAAGAAGCTTTACTCCGGCAGTAAATCTTCTTATAAAGTCATTATTCTTCTTGACAAACCTGTTTAAAGTATTTATTTTCTCTATTAATTTATCCCATTCACTTAATGGATATAGTTCTAAACAAGGATTAAAAACAGCTCTTTTGATAACAAATCCATCTTTAATACTATATGAAAGCTGTTTTTTCAATGGTGCAGGAAGCATTATTCTACCTTTTATATCGGCTTTGCACTCATATGTTCCGATGAAATGCTTCATTTTATTGAATTATCTATTCAAATATATAATTATTTTACCACATTTTACCACATTTTACCACATTGTTAATAAATTTTACCACTTTG
>PBWA01000017.1 GCA_002728855.1 Flavobacteriaceae bacterium | reverse complement strand
TTGTTTTAAATGAAACCTATTACTGGAAAGTTATTGCCATCGATGCCAATGGAAATACAGCCTCTTCTGGAGTATACGCCTTTAGAACGCAGTAATTAACGATTTTACAAAGGATTATTTATAAATAATTTTAAATTCCGTTCTTCTGTTCTTTTGATGTTCTTCTTCGCTTATCAAACAACATGGGCATTCATTTTTCACGGTAAGTGATTCAAAGCTTTGTTCTCCAAGCCCTTCTCCATATACTCTATCAGACTTTTCTATTCTATTGTGGATGTAGTCTAAAACACTTTTATTTCTTTTATTTGAAAGTTTAAGGTTATATTCATTTGAACCTCTACAATCAGCATATGAGTTAACTTGGATTTTAATTTTAGGGTATGTGTTTAATGTTTCAATCACAGCATCTAATCTATCTATGTATTTTTCTAATATGGTGAATTTATCAAAATCAAAAAAGATTGGTGAAAGGGGTTTTAGCTTTGGCATATTTTCTCTTTCAAGATTAACTGTGATAGGTTCTGAAGATCCAAATTCTGAGATTACATAATAGGTAAACGTATCTATTTTTTCTAGTGGGTTATTATTTTTATAGATAAAGCTTCCATTATTATTAAGATTAAGATACCCAAAATCAGTGCTTTTGATAATCCTCACACTTTTTTCAAATAGAACAGTTAATGGATCATTTGAGAACATCTTTTTTATATCATTTGATAAAACTCCTTCAAATGAAATCGCCAGAGTATCATTAGTGTTGTATTTATAATTGTCATCTTCACCAATTATTTTTGGAGAGAATTTAAAAGCATAAAGATCATCATCTCCTTTTCCATCAGATCTGTTTGTAGTTATAATTCCAAATTGAAGTGGGCTTGAGAGATAAATTGAAAAATCATCATCTTCTGAAGAGTTAAACGGGGAGGGAAGCGGGTGTACTTCCCATCGATTTGCAATAACGTTTATGGCCATTTTAATATCTAATTTTTCCTTTACGCCTTCCTCAGTAAAAGTTTCTGTGTTTCCATATTTATCTCCAACAACATTTAATGCTCCCCCATCACTTTCGGTTGAAGAATAAAACAAAAACTTTTCATTGTATATAAAGGGAAACACTTCATCTTTTGAGGTATTTATGTCAGGACCAAGATTGATAACTGGACCAAATTTGCCATCTGATAAGATTTCACTGTAGTATAAATCCATGCCTCCAAATCCTTCTGGGCGATCACTTGCAAAGTATAGTCTGCGATCAGTTGAGCTTACACTTGGATGCATCGATGAGTACCCCTTTATATTAATTGATATGGGGAAAGCAATTGTTGAGTTAATCTCGCTGTATTTTATAGAATAAATATCTAACTCAACAATATTTTTTTCTCCTAGTGCTTTTGAGCTACGAGTAAAATAAAGAATATCAGATTTTTCATCCCATGATGCAGGGCCCTCTTGAAAAAGTGAATTTATCGAATTGGGGAAAGCCTCAGATGAATTTACTTTAAAAGATTTTTCATCAAAATCGCTTTTATGTAGATTATAAACAGGATAAAGAGACCGAAACCTTTTTTTGAATGCTTTATTGTATTGATCGGGCTGAACTTTAGAATAAATCATTGCAGGGGAAGAAGGGTGATTTAAATAATATGCACCAAACTCTGAATTTTCTGTATTGATTTCAAGATTATTAAGGGTATATTGATCTTTAGTGAAATCTTCAAATGAGTTTTCATTAGAACTCATTTTACTACTAATGGGAAGCTTTAGCGCTTTTTCAATGTATTCATCTTTTAAGCTTTGGTTGTTGGTGATATAATTTGCAAAATGGTAATAATCAATTACCTCAGCAAAATCAGAATCTACAATAGGTTTTAGAGATTTTTCAGCTTCTTCAACTAATCCAATTTTATAATATGCTTTAGCAAGATTTCTTATGTTTTNATCAGGCATTTTTCCCTCATAATCAAGATAAAAAGAAATAGCTTTNTNATANTCTTTATTNAAAAAATAATAATCCCCCCAGGCTAATTTTTTTTCATTCAAATCNGNTTCNTTTATNTGCGCNNTTAAAGANNTANANATTAGAAAAGTNAATAATAAAATTTTTTTCATATTTAAAATATTCTNGGTGATCTTAAAACAGAAAAATCTTTTCTGATTAAATCAAATCGTAACATAAACTCATGGGTAGGATTTGAAAATTTGATTGANTCATCTAAAGATGATGTGTTGTATGTNTATCCAATNGANATATTCTTNCTTAGATAAATTCCACCCATNAAACCAAATCCTCCTCCAAATTCTGANTGAGGTAAAATTTTGAAGATAGANCTTCTCATTTGAGGNCCTATCCAAAATAATTCTTTGTATTGAAANAGTGCACTCANATCATATCCAGTNATTGCTCCNGGNGTATGNTTTATAAGTAAACTTGGNTTTAATTGNATATTTTCTGNAAAGGATANTANNCCNCCAGANATNAGNTATAANTGTCTTTTTAANTTAAAAGAATTNTTTTCAATTATCCANGGGACAGAAAATCCTGCATAAAATTTTGGNCTATGATAGTAAAAACCAAATCCGAGATTTGGNANNAATGAATCATNTTCTTCAAATGAAAAGGCAACATCATTTGGAGTTGAAGTTGANAAAATNGAAGTGTCAAAATTAATATTTGCTACTCCTAATTTAAGNCCAAGAGAAAGAAANGAAGATCCCCCAGTNGGAAGATGATAAGACACATCAGCAGCAACACTAGTATTATTTAAAGGACCAATTTTATCATTCACACCNCTTATTCCTATTCCTAATTTTTTAGGAGACATTTTATTGCTNAATGTAAAGCTTTGTGANTCTGGNGCTCCATCAAAATTNAGCCATTGCATTCNGTGAAGAANAGTAAAATTTGAATAATCTTTTGACCCTGCATAANCAGGATTTAAATGCTGATGGCTAAACATNTATTGGGTGAANATAACTTCTTGCTGNCCGTNAATNNNANAACANATTANCCCAAANATAATTATGTNTANGAGNTTTNTGATTTNAAATTNTATTNCTTNTTTAATATAAAGATATTAAATAAATAANTTNATGAGNTTAAGANTNTNNANACCAATNNTTTTTTGAGATAAATTAAAATAGATAACTTTATATAATTGTTGTCAAGTTATTTTGACANAGAATNTGAGTTTATGAGANATCTTTTTAAAGGTTTTTTNNTTGTTTTCTTTGTTTTTGTTAGCNCTGAANTACTTCAAGCACAGCTAAGTAAAAATCATTANATNCCCCCCATAGCATCAAATGGAAGAAGCGGNAATAATGCTTATCCACAGAGTCAATTNATTTACATTTCTACTCCTTCAGCTATTGATGTTAACTATACTGTTATCCCTGTTGGTTCTNCTCCTGCAAGTTATATTACAGGGGTAGTTTCAAAATCAGCATATGCAGAAATATCGGTGGGATCAGGAGACACTAACTTTGCAATTCAATTAGGCAATGGAGACGTTGAAGCTGCAGCTNTTTTAAATGATAAGGGATATGTAATTAATGCAGATAGACCGGTATATGTTTCAGTCAGATTAAGGGCTGGTGGNGCTCAGGCTGGTGCCCTTGTAAGCAANGGTAGTGCTGGGCTTGGAAAATCTTTTCGATCTGGGAGTTTTGATAGNCAAGCGCCCCAATCTGATAATTATTTAAATTTTATTTCTGTNATGGCAACTTCTGANAACACAAGTGTAACTTTTGATCAGATTGAAAGGACAGTTGATCTAATTAATTATNCTGAACCTGCTGGAGCAGGGACTTTTTCAATNAACGAAACATTAGATGCTTTTGAAACTTATGTCTTAGCAGTTTTTCCAGCTGATACTGCTGCAAACGAAGATGGNCTNATTGGTGTTTTGATAGAATCTGATAAAGATATTGTTGTTAACACAGGATCNTCTAACGGNAGCTTTTGGAATGGTACTGGAAGAGATTATGGAATTGATCAAATTGTTGGNNAAGAAAAGGTTGGAACTGAATATGCNTTTGTAAAAGGAGGAGGTGATGATGGATGGGAAAATGTCTTGCTTGTAGCAACAGAGGACAATACAGAAATAAGGGTTAATGGGAGCTCTGCAGTGCATTCCACAATAGACGCATCAGATCCTAATAATCGATATGTAATTCTTGAAGGGAATGAATATGACGCAACACATGAGACCCTTTTTNTTANTGCGTCAGAAAAAGTTTTTGCTTATCAGGGGATAGGGTCAGGTNCTANNGAAGCTAACCAGTCCATGTTTTTTGTGCCCCCTCTTTCTTGTCAAAGCGTGGGNAGTGTTGATAACATTCCAAACATAGAGTATATTGGNGCTGCAACNTACACAGGCTTTGTTACAATAATTACAAATTCTACAGCNACGGTAACATTTTCTGACCAGGACAACACNGATGTAGATATTGAGTCTGGATCCTTTTCAGGNGGTGTAANTCTTGTNGGCGGAACTCGAACGGTTCAGGGGACAACAAGTGTTGGAGAAACATATAAAGCATATGTTCTNTCAGGGCTTAATGGCGATGTTTCAGTNACNTCTACAGGCGAGCTTTATTGCGCCTATTATAANCAAAGTGGAGTAGCAACNTCTGGNGGGTTTTATTCAGGTTTTATTAGTAAGCCAGAAGTTGTTTTAGATCGTCCAGATGTTAGCGGAGAGTTTTGTTTNCCNAATGTTGAACTTACTGTTTCATCTGCTGCTCTTGACAAATATGATAGTTGGTCTTGGTGGTTTAACGGGGGAAGTGGTTTTGNAGATTTNGCCCAAGACAACAACCCTTTTACTCCTTCAAATGCAGGATATTATAAAGTGATAGCTTATGCTAATTGCGCAGGAGTAACTTCAACATATGAGTCNGANNTNATTCCNGTGAGTATTTGNCCTCCNGANTTNGANNNNGATGGNATTAANGANAANATTGATTTAGATATTGATAANGANGGGATTTATAATGATGTAGAATCTTGGGGAGATGGAATATTTGATCTTTCGGATTTATTAGCGCCTAATTTTGTTTTAGCTGGAGTCTCTACTCCCGTTTCAGGAATTTTTACGGTTTCAACCACAGCTAATGCTCCTAATAACATAGCCACTACAGCTGGAGGAATTATAACCTCAAATGTTGTTGCAGGGAGTAGTGAGTCAAATAAAATTGAATTTTTATTTCCTATAAACGATGCCAATTTCGAAGTGGTTCATGATCCTTCAGTAGCGCATAATATTATTGACTACGAAGAATTCAGAATTACAGCTTTACCCTCTAGTAAAACTTTAACAGTTTTAAATGCTGATAATCAGATTCTTATTGATACTGATTTTGATGATAATTTTGAGTCTGGCGTTATTTCATTTACGGCTAATGAGATACGCTTTAAATTTAATCCATCTCCTTCGGGGGGGACACCTTTTTCATTTCATGGAGAACATTTAAATGGAATATCAATAACTCACATAAATGATAATGTCTCATCAGATTCTGATATATCACTTGAAGTTAGTTTAAGTCATTGGCCCAAGGACAGTGACATTGATCTTAGTTATAATTCTTATGATCTTGATAGTGATGCAGATTCTTGTTTTGATACTTCTGAAGCTGGATTTCTGGATACAGATTCAAACGGGATTTTAGGCTTAAGTCCAGTCACTGTTAATAATCAAGGAGTAGTTACATCTGAAGGAGTCGCATATACCACACCAATTGACGGAGACAGTAATTCAATATATGATTTTCAAGAATCAGGAAACAACGTAAACATTACAACTGCCCCCGCAACTCAAACAATTTGTCTTGGAGATTCTGCAACTTATGAAGCCGTAACAGACACACCAGATGCAAATTACAAGTGGCAAACATACAATGGGACTGAGTGGGTCGATATAAATGATGACTCTATCTATTCAAATACAAGTAGTTCAGTGCTAACAGTTACTCCAAGTGATTATTCTTTGGACGGTGCAGAATATAGAGTATCGACCTGGAAACCTACTCATCAATGTAAAACCTTTTCTCTTCCCCCTGCAGGTTTAGTGATGCTTCCTGAGAGAACCATTACAATAAGTCCTACTAGTATTGATCTGAGCGAAACGGATTCCCCAACTACTTTTTCAATAGTTTTAGATGCCCAACCAGGATCAAATGTGTTTTTAGATATAAGTAATCCTGACGTTACTGAAGCTGTAATCTCACCAACAGCCATAGAATTTTCTTCAACAAATTGGAATGTCCCTCAGCAAATAACAGTATCTCCTCAGCAAGATTTTATTATAGATGGGGATCAATCCCTTTATCCTGAGATTTCGGTAAATGTCTCTAACACAATAAATTGCTATCAGTATACTGATATGAAAAGTGTTTCTGTTACAATTATTGATACAGATGTTGCAGGATTTGAAATTTTACCGGTTGATAATCTAACAGATGAAAATGGTGATGAGGGAAGATTTACTATAAGACTTTTAACAATACCATCAGGGATAGTTGAGTTAGCTCTTTCCAGCACTGATTTAACTGAGGGATCAGTTCAAAGCTCTATCACATTTTCCCCTTCTGATTGGAATGTTCCTAAAACAATTCTTGTCACCGGACTTCCTGATACTCCATTCCCTTTTAGTGATGGAAATATAAATTATAATATTATAACAGGTAATGTAAGTTCAACAGATGCTGCTTATAATGCTCTTGATGGGTCAACTGTAGATGATGTCGCCATGATTAATCAGGATAATAATGCTCCTGGGATTATTTTATCAGTTGTTGCATCACTTACAAGCACTAGTGAGTATGGAGATCAAATGGTAGTTCAGTTTGAATTGCTTTCAAAGCCTTTGGGAGGAGCAAATGTTACTTTCCCGATTCAAATTTCTGGAGACACAGATGAAGTAGGCCTGTCAACAGATACGATATTTATTGATGACGATGATTGGAATATTCCAGAAAATAATCGAGTGACTATAACCGGTTTAGATGATGAAATTCTAGATGGTGATATTTTCTTAGTTCTTGAGACAGGGGATCCTACATCAGCAGATCCATCATATGACGGTCTTGAAGATTTTGATATAGCAGACCTTGTCTTTAAAAATACAGATAATGATCAAGCTGGATTTAGTCTTGGCCCTATATCAAATAATTTATCTGAACCTGATAACTCAGCTAATTTTTCTGTAGTATTAGACATTAAGCCAAATGTTGATGTTTATTTGGATATTACTGCTGGTGATACATCAGAAGCAACAGTAGATCCTTCATCAATAAGGTTAACTTTCACCCCTCTAAATTGGAACATTCCTCAAACTGTCATAATCAATAGTGAAGATGATCTGTTAATTGATGGAGATCAATGGTCTGTAATTACTGTTTCTGTAGACCCTTCTTCAGATCCATACTTTGTCGATGAGTCTTCTCAAGAAGTTAATGTGATTACAACGGATAATGATGTAGCAGGGATATCTTTAGTGGCAACAGATAATTTAACTAGTGAAGATGGGGATGAGGGATATATTTCTGTTACATTAACATCTCCTCCATCAGAGGACGTTACAATTTCATTTGTTAGCAGTAATGAAAATGAAGGATATACTGACGAAAGCGTTGTTTTTAGTTCTTCCAACTGGGACATACCACAAACCATAAGAATAGATGGAGTTGACGACATTGTTCCAATAACAGATGGTGCAATTGAATATTTGGTTAATATAACAAGTATTTTTACAGATGACCCTAACTATAAAGTTATATTACCTTCAGAGATTACTCCAATTTCAATGACTAACCAAGACAATGATAACCCTGGAATTTTTGTTAGCGTAGCTGATAATGATTTCACAACTAGCGAATCTGGAGAGAGTGTTAAAATAAGATTTAATTTATTATCTAAACCATCTGGCAATGCATCAGTTAGCATGCCGTTATCGCTTGAAATTCCCTCATCTTATGGATTAACTGAGGAGCTGCAGGATACTACAGTTGTGGCGAAAGCATTTATGAGAGCTAAATATTCCTCAGAATCAGCTGACGCAGAGATGGACCTTACACAGACATCAATAAGTATTGATAATGAAAATTGGGATAAACCTGAAATGAATGAAATTATAATTGATGGAGTAGATGATTTTGTAATTGATGGGAATCAAATTAGAGTTTTTGTTACTGGAGATCCTTCGTCTGGAGATCCTGTTTATGATAATCTAGATGCATCAAATGTTGCTGACGTACAATTAATAAATTTAGATAATGATTCTCAAGGGATATGGATCTTTTCACCACTTGGGACAGGGTCCTCCTCTACTGATAGTAGTTTAATCTATTCAGACCCCCAAGTACT
The DNA here is from genome assembly GCA_002728855.1 of Flavobacteriaceae bacterium. Classification (GTDB taxonomy): domain Bacteria; phylum Bacteroidota; class Bacteroidia; order Flavobacteriales; family Flavobacteriaceae. The sequence goes on along the minus strand of PBWA01000017.1, from coordinate 12,896 downwards.
TTCTGAAGATGGGACAACCTGTGAGATTAATTTAAAATTATCTGCAGAACCTCAGAGTGAGGTCATACTATATTTAACACTGACTGACTTTTCAGAGGTTAGTGTAAACCTTGTTCAGCTCATATTTACTCCTTCAAACTGGGATACTGAACAACAAGTTATTTTGACAGGAGTAGACGATATACTTTTCGATGGACCAATATCCTCACAATTACTTATAAGTATTGATCCAAATACTACTGAACCGAATTTTAAATCTTTCGAGACCGTTCGAATTGATTTGGTTACACTTGATAATGACGTTGATAATGACAATGACAATACTCATATTAGTATAGATAATTGTCCATCAACTCCTAATCCTGATCAATTAGATTTTGATAATGATTCCATAGGAGATTTGTGTGATGAAGACATTGATGGGGATGGAGTCCCTAACATAACTGAAATAAATGATGGTACAAACCCAAGAAACTCATGTGATTTTCTTGGAACTAGTATAACCATGCCAGTAACTGTTGATCAAGATTGTGATAATGATGGAGTAAAAAATTCAGAAGATTTAGATGACGACAATGATGGAATACTAGACACACTGGAGGGAGAAGGAGATTTAGATCAAGATGGATTTCCCAACCGAGTAGATTCTGATAGTGATGGAGACTTTTGTTCAGATGTTGTAGAAGCTGGATTATCAGATCCCGATGGAGATGGATTTTTAGGTTCAAATCCTGTGATTGTTGATAATAACGGATTAGTTATTTCAGCTGTTGGATATACCACTCCTATAGACAATGATAATTCTGGGGTCTTTGATTATCTGGAAGATCTTGTTCAAATTCAAATTACTACTCAACCAGAAAAACTTGTTAAAGTTGCTCCTGATGAAACCATTGAAATTGCAATACAAATATTACCACAACAAAACGTTGATATTCAATGGCAGATTAGTAAAGATTCTGGTAATTCTTGGTCAGACCTTCAAGAATCAACTGATTTTCAGGGAGTAACCAGTAGTAATTTAAGAATTTACAATTCAAAGGATGAGTGGATAGGATGGAAATTTAGGGCTTCTCTAAGAGATACTTCAATGTTTTGCTCTGAAGAGATTTTCTCCGATGAGTCATCCCTTGATTATCAAGAGCTTTTTATCCCAAATGCTTTCTCTCCTGACAATGATGGAATAAATGATTTTTGGTTTATTAAAGGGTTATCGAAATTTCCTAATAACAGACTAATTATTTATTCTAGATGGGAAATGAAAGTTCTTGATGAAGGACCGTATATGAATGATTGGAGTGGAGAGCAAAAAGTAGGAAATAATATAGGATCTGAGATAAACCTTCCAGAGGGTACCTATTTCTATATTTTAGACCTTGGAGATGGGCAGGCTGCTAGAAAGGGATTTATTTATTTAAGGCGAAGACAATAACTCGATTAAAAGTGAAATTATATTTTTGGACTTTAAGTTCAGTTTTATTAATAGTAATTATTTTATTTTTAAGTTTTTATCCATTTTCAATTTCTGAAAAAGAACCACTTATAAAGCATCAAGATAAGTTGGCGCATTTCCTTTTATATTTTTCACTAACCTTCAGCTTAATAAAATCATTTAAAGAGGAGTTATTTTTATTTAATCCTTTTTTTTTATCAGCCTTAACATCATTTTCATTTGGGACTTTAATTGAAATTTTTCAGTCAGTTTTTACTGATTATAGAGAAGGAAGTTTTTATGATGCTATTTTTAATTTCTTAGGGATAATATTTGTATTAATTTTATTTGGTTTAAAAAAAAATCTTTTTGGAGGCAGAAATCAGATTTCATAAGGTATTAATTAAGAAAAGATTTCCTTTGGAAATTAGTAGAGGAGTCAAGGGAGACTCATTCAATCTTTTTATAGAATATAAGAAAAACGGTATTACTGGATGGGGAGAAATTGCTCCTGGGCGATCAGAAAAAGCTGAAACTTGTGAGATTGCTAAACAAGAATTGAAAAGATTAATTGAAATTGACATTGATAATATTTCATTAAAAGAAATGAATGATATTTCTAAGGAAATGGGAATTGCTCCCTGTGCTTATGCTGGACTTGATATGGCAATTTGGGATTGGAAAGCAAAAGAAGCCAAATTACCTCTGTATAAATACCTTGGAATTAAAATCCCTACTGTAGAAACTTCAGTGACTATTGGAATTAATTCTCCTAATGTAATCAAAGAGAGAATACCTTTAATCATGCAAGGGAATAAATTTAAATCTTTAAAAATTAAATTAGGCTCACCTGATGGAATTGATGTAGACAAAGCAATGTTTTCTCAGGTCTTAGATAGTAACAAAATCTATAATGCTAAATTAAGAGTTGATGCCAATGGGGGTTGGTCAACTAAGGATGCTATATTAATGATTAAATGGTTATCTGAAAGAGGAGTTGAATATGTTGAGCAGCCATTAGAGGAGGGGCAAGAAACAGAATTAGAATATTTAAGAAGTAAAAGTGTTCTTCCAATTTATGCTGATGAGTCCTGTCGATTTTCTGAAGATTTAAATAAGTTAGCAAATTGTGTAGATGGTGTGAATATGAAATTAATGAAGTGTGGCGGTATAACAGAGGCTTTGAAAATAATCGAATCTGCAAAATCACTTAATCTTAAAACAATGATTGGCTGTATGAGTGAGTCTTCTGTTTCAATATCTGCAGCTTCTTCTATATCGGGATTAATTGACTATATTGACTTAGATTCTCACTATAATTTGAATCCTGATCCTGCTGAAGGATCTTTTCTTGCTGAAGGAATAACAATGCCAAGAGAGACTGAGGGTCATGGGGGAATTTTAAAAAAAGAGTTTTATGCTTAAAGAAAACCAAAAGGTAGCAATATATCTTGAAGGGCATTTACATAGTGAATATGGAAAGATGGGAATTGGAGCTATTCGATATCTTTCAAATAAGATTGTTGCAGTAATAGATTCCAAAAATGCCGGTTCAGATATCTCCTCTCAACATGATATATCTAAAAATATACCCATAGTTAAATCCCTACAACAGGTGATAGACTTGGGCGCTGAAGTCTTGATCCTTGGCATTGCAAATTCAGGTGGTAAAATACTTGATGAGTGGACTAGTTTAATAAAGGAAGCTTTGGAAAAAGGATTATCTCTAGTGAATGGAATGCATGATCAATTAGCAGATCGATATAATGCCCTTATCCAACATGATAATCAGTGGATTTGGGATGTTAGAGTTCCACAATTCATTCCTGATATTGGTAGCGGAAAGGCAATGAAACTAAATAATATTAGAGTTTTAATGATAGGAACGGACATGGGCTCTGGTAAAATGACTTCTGGACTTGAATTATTTTCAGCAGCTAAAAAAGACGGTTATAAAAGTACCTTTATCGCTACAGGTCAAGTAGGAATTACAATTACAGGCAAAGGGATTCCCTTAGATGCCTATATGGTGGATCACGCATGTGGTGCAGTTGAAAAAGTAATTATGGATGAAAAGGATAAAGAATTGATAATTATAGAGGGGCAGGGTTCAATTCTTCATCCTGGAAGCACAGCTACTCTCCCATTAATGCGAGGGAGTTGTCCAACTCATATGATTCTATGCCATAGGGCTAAAGCATCGTCATTAAGACATCCAAAGAATATTTTATTTCCAGATTTAAATAAATTTATAAAACTCAATGAAGATCTCGTATCAGTTTGCGGAACCTATAAAAGTGCAAAAGTTGTAGGAATTGCCCTGAATACATATCACCTTTCAAAGCAGCAAGCGGAAGATGAAATAGAAAGAATCGAAAAGCATACAGGAATTGCAACAACTGATTTTGTTCGCTTTGGGTCTTCAAAAATATGGGAATTAATTAAAAAAGGGTAAAGTTATTTACAATGATGATCAGCTGCTTTTGTAGCTATTTGATTATTAGGTTTAACATTTACTTTATACCCCAAAGAATTTGCCCATCCCTTTGCTGCTGAAATCAATTTATTTGATATAAATTTTTCGTCACTATTGTAATCCATATCTATTTCTATCTTAACATTAATTTGATTTGAAAGCCACTCAGCTACTTCTATGCTCATTTCAGCTTCTTTCCATAAACGCTTCCATATATCATCTATGATCATCTCACTTTTTTTACTAATGATGTAGTGAACTCCTCTGCTTCCAAATCTATAAGCTATGGCAGTAACATATATGGTCTTTTTTCCAACATTTTGTGAATCAGATCCAATATGAATCTGACTAAATGGAGAATTTTTTAAAACTTTCAAAGTATGATTTAATGGGTCAATTATTTTTCCATGGACATCTTTAAAAAGAAGCATTGTATAATTCTTTAAGATTAAAATATTTTATTTAAAAAAAGTTTCTTCAATTTAATTAGTGAAACTCAATTTTTTAATGGATACTTTTAAAAGTACTTGAATTAAATATATATTAATATTTTTGAATATGAATCTAAGAGTTGTCCTAAAAATTCTTTTATTCCTTCTATCCGGGATTTGTTTTACAATAGTTTATTTGATGTATTCAAATCTTTCTTTTATAGACACTCCTTATTTGATCTGGGGGTTTATTTTATTATTTTTTGGATTTTTTATTAAACGCAGAAAATAAATTTGATTAATTTCTAAACCATCCTCTTTGTTTCATTTCATTTTTAACTCTTGGGGCCAGAATTAAGAGCGCTATCATATTTGGTATGCACATTAAAGCAAAGGCAACATCAATAATTCCGATAACAATATCTAAAGTGACAATTGCCGAAATAATGATACTCAAAACATATATGTAATTATATATATTTCCGAATGAGTTTTTTGTCAAAAAGCCAAGACACTTAACTCCATAGTAAGAATAGGTTAAAAGTGTAGAAATCCCAAACGAAAAAGCCATTATCATAAGAAGAGTATCCCCAAAACCAAAGAAAAGTCTTCTAAATGCCTCTAGTGTCAGTGATATACCATTTAAATCATTTTCAATGTAGGCACCACTTATTATTACAATTAAACCAGTAATTGTACAAACTAAAATTGTATCAAATAAAGGTCCTAGCATGGCCACAAGCCCTTCATCAGTTCCCATTTTTGTTTCAGATTGGCCATGATACATTGGAGCATTTCCTACTCCACTTTCGTTTGAAAACACTGCCCTTCTTACACCAAGTAAAACCAGTCCCCAGAATCCCCCAGCATAAACACTTTTTAAATTAAAAGCTTCTTGAAAAATTAAAATAAAAGTTGGAATAATTTTTTCAAAGTTTAAAACTAAAATAGATAGTCCCATTAAAAGATATAAAACAACCATTGGAGGAACTAAATTTGAACTAACTCTGACAATAGATTTTAACCCTCCAAATATTACAATTGCACTTATAAATGAAAGAAAAACACCAAAAATAAACTTCCATAGAGACAAATCAATGGATTGATTGATAGTACTTGGATCAACAACATTTATGAAAGTTTCCGTTAATTGATTAGCTGTAAAAGCAGGTAATACTCCAAATAATCCTGCAATGGAAAACCATATGGCCATTGGTTTCCCCCATTTTTTTATTCCCATTGACATATAGTACATAGGGCCTCCTAAAGGATTTTGTTTCTTGTCATAAGCTCTAAGGGAAACAGATAAAGAACATGAGTAAAATTTAATTGTTGAGCCTATCATGGCAGTTAACCACATCCAAACAAGAACACCGGGGCCTCCCATGTGTATAGCTATTGCAACACCTGATATATTACCCAGCCCAACCGTAGCAGCTAATACTGCTGATAGAGCTTGAAACCTGGATATTCCAGGACTAGATTTATCATTTGAAAACAATAATTTAAAAGCGGTTTTGATTCTAGAGAGAGGAAGAGCACGAGAGTGGATAGTTAGGAATAAACCTCCCCCAATAACCAAAAAAAGCATGACCCATTCTAAAGGAGCTATAATTAGATTTAAAAAAGATTCAATTGTTTCAAAAAGGGGACTCATTTCTAATTTCTAATCATTAAATTTAAATGATAATACAGAGAAATGAAACAAAATAGACGAGAATGGTTAAAGTCCTCTCTTGGAATAGGAGGTTTAATATTAGCACCTTCAACTTTTTTAAACGCTAATGAGGAAAAAAAGTTTAATCAAAGGGAGTATAATTTACCCATAAAGTTAAGTTCAAATGAAAACCCCTATGGCCCTTCTCAAAGAGTACTTGAAAGAGTTAAAAAATCTTTTCAATATGGTTGTAGATATCCTTATTCATATGCCGATGATCTTTCTATTATTCTTGCAAGGAAACACTCTGTAGATCCAGAGAGCATAATTATCACAGGTGGTTCAACAGAGGGGTTGAGAATCACTGGGATTACTTTTTCCAGGGGAGGGGGAGAAATAATTGCTGCTAAACCAACATTCCTTGCTCTTATGGATTATGCACAAAGATGGGGAGCTACTATCAATTGGGTTCCTGTATCTAGTGACATGGGATATGATCTTGACGAGATTGAAAAGAGAATTTCGAAAAAAACTAAATTAGTTTTTCTTTGTAATCCAAATAATCCAACAGGAACCCTAGTTCCCAAAGAAAAGCTAAGTGATTTTTGTAGTACTGTTAGTAAGGATGCAATTTTATTTAGCGATGAGGCATACTATGAATTTATTGAGGAGAAAGATTATCCTTCAATGATAGATTTGGTAAAAAAGGGATATAATGTTGTTGTTTCAAAAACTTTTTCAAAAGTTTACGGGATGGCAGGACTTAGAATAGGGTATCTAATAGCAAAACCTGAACTTGCAAAAAAAATTAGAGAAAATGTTGTTGCAATGAGTAATGTTCTTGCAATTGAAGGTGCTAAAGAGGCTCTTATTGATAAAGAATTTTTCAAATTTTCTTTAAATAAGACAAGTGAAGCAAAAGAGAATATATATAAAACTTTAGATCATCTTGGATTAAGATACGTTAGATCTCATACAAATTTTATATTCTTTAAATCGGGGATTGATATAAGAAAACTTGGGGCAAAGATGCTTGAAAAAGGTGTAAGAATTGGGCGCCCCTTTCCTCCATTATATGATTGGTGTAGAATAAGCACTGGAACATCCCAGGAGGTTAACCGATTTATTTCGTCAATCCTGGAAGTTTACAGTTAATAAAAAATATTGATGGCAAAATTCATTTGATAAATCTTGATTTATCATTTATGATTGTTATTCTTTGACCAGAATATAAGTTGCTCGAACTCCCGTAGCTAAGTTCCACTGATTTGCCGAAACTAAATCTCCATTTTCATTATAAACTCTTACCTCAGCTGTATTAGGACCTGAGCTTCCTTGATTCAAAGCAATAAAATCAATTTTATTAAATCCAGAAACTAAATTTAGCGTTAACCCAACAAAATTTTGAAAAAGAGTTACATCAGGGAAAAGGACAACATCATTATGTGTAATTTTAACTCTATCACCATCAGGCATTTCATGATCTCTAAAGATTATTCTAACATTAGAGTCATTAAGTCTAAAATCACCAAGGTATTGATCAGTTTTAAAGTTTCTTGGGTTTTTGTCTTTTTCCTTCTTATTAAGTTTTTTGACATAATAATCTCCTGAGTTTAGAAAATTTTCCTGTGATTCTATATTTAATGGGGGATTTTCTAAATTACTTTTAGGATCAGTCATATTCAATGGCTTATTAAGAAAATTTCCTTGAAGAAACTTTTTTTCATTTTCTTTATTTAAAAGACTTTTTATATTCTGACTCGGTAATATCGGGAATTTTCTTTTTTCCTCTTTGGAGTTTTCTTGACTCATTAGTCCAAATGGGATAAGGATAAAACAAAAAATAATTGTTTTTATGTTCAATATATATCTAAACATTAATTACTATTTTGATTACAAACCTAGTTTGAAATCATTAAATCACCTTACTATTTATAATCTTTTTTAGAAAATACAAATTAATAATGTACATTAGAAGCAATTAATTATTAAAGATGCAATTATCTTCACTTGATTGGTATATCCTTGCAGGTTTTTTTATTACATTATTATTAATTGGTTTTTGGGCATCAAAAAAAGCAGGTAAAAGCGTCAATGAGTTTTTTCTCTCCGGAAGAAATATGCCATGGTGGTTGCTTGGAATTTCAATGGTAGCTACTACATTTTCTGCTGATACACCTAATCTTGTAACAGATATAGTTAGAACAAATGGCGTCTCCGGCAATTGGGTCTGGTGGGCTTTTTTATTAACTGGAATGCTTACAGTTTTCGTTTATGCTAAACTGTGGAGAAGATCAGAGGTTTTAACAGATTTGGAGTTTTATGAACTAAGATATGGAGGGAAAGGGGCTGCTTTTTTGAGAGGATTTAGAGCAGTTTACTTAGGGGTTTTTTTCAATATTATGATAATGGCTACAGTTTGCCTTGCGGCTATTAAAATTGGCGGCGTAATGCTTGGTTTAGATCCTGAGGAGACATTATTAATTGCTTGCTCAGTAGCGGTGATGTATAGCTCCATTGGTGGTTTAAAAAGTGTAATAATGACAGATTTCTTTCAATTTACACTTGCGATGCTTGCTACGTTTTGGGCTGCAGCAGTAATTGTCAATCTTCCTCAAGTAGGAGGGCTAGAGAATTTAATTAATCATCCAGACATTGTTCCAAAACTTGACTTAATTCCTGATATTTCAAATACAGAGTTATTTATAACTATTTTTTTACTTCCTCTTGCTCTTCAATGGTGGAGCGTTTGGTATCCAGGAGCTGAACCTGGTGGGGGAGGATATGTTGCGCAGAGAATGTTATCTGCTAAAAATGAAAATCACGCTGTTTGGGCCACTTTGCTATTCAATTTCATGCACTATGCTATTCGTCCGTGGCCATGGATTTTAGTTGCCTTGGCGTCACTTATAGTTTTTCCTAATTTAGATGATCTTCAATCAGCATTTCCTGATATTGATTCAAGCGTGATTGGTCATGACTTGGCCTATCCGGCGATGATGACTCTTCTTCCGGCTGGTCTTTTAGGCCTTTTATTGGCCTCTTTAGCAGCAGCCTTCATGTCTACTATAGCTTCACATTTAAATTGGGGATCTTCTTATGTTGTTAATGATTTTTATAAACGTTTTTTAAAACCAGATGCAACTGATCGGCAAATGGTTGGTTTGGGAAGAATAACTACAGTTATCCTTATGCTTCTTTCCGCTGGACTAGCTCTTTTACTTAGCAATGCTTTACAGGCGTTTAATATTTTACTTCAAGTTGGTGCTGGAACTGGGCTTATTTTTATCCTACGTTGGTTTTGGTATAGAATAAATGTTTATAGTGAAATTACAGCTATGATTGTATCTTTTCTAGTTGCTCTTTATCTACAAATTATACATCCAAGGCTTGGATTTGAGATTATACCATCTGAATTTCAGTTAGTAATTGGAGTTACTATCACAACTATAATTTGGATTTCTGTTACACTACTTACTCCTACTGAAGATCAAAAAACACTACAAGAATTTTATCGAAAGATACAACCTGGAGGAATGGGCTGGAAAAAAGTTGTTGATCAGGCAAAAAAGGATGGAATAAATATTGAAGGTGAAAAAGGGGCTTGGGATGTTCCTACTGGGATTTTATGTATGTTGATTGGATCTATAACAATCTATAGTTTTTTATTTTCTATCGGATACTTTCTCTATAAAGACTTTAATTTAGCATTTATACTCATCTCAGTTTCAATAATTTCCTTGTATTTCTTAAACAAAACATGGAGAAAACTTAAGATGGCATAGCTAGCCTGCTATCATGCCTGCAATAGTTGCTGACATTAAAGAGACTATAGCTCCAGCAATCATTGCTTTAAATCCAAGTTCAGTTAAGATCTTTTTTTTCTCAGGAGCTATAATTCCAATTCCGCCGACTTGGATTCCTATAGAAGCTAGATTAGCAAATCCACAAAGCATAAATGTTGCCATTAATACTGATTTTTGATATTTAAAATGCAATACATTAGTTACATCCATCAATGATGCAAGTTGAGTATATCCAACAAATTCATTAGCTGCTAATTTAATGCCTAATAATTGGCCCATTAATGAAACATCTTCTGCTGCTATACCAATTAGCCACATCAGAGGAGCAAATAAATAACCCAAAATAAATTCAAGGGAAAAGGTTTCATATGGAGTATTCTCAATGATCCAAGAATTTAAACCAATTAATTCCCCAAAAAACGAAAAGACTCCGTTAAGTAGAGCTATTAATGCTAAAAAGACTAGTAACATTGCACCAACGTTTACTGCCATTTTTATCCCATCAGTTGTCCCTTTTGATATTGCGCTCAAGATGTTGTATCCAATTTTATCTTTTGAAACAGAAATATCCATATTTAATTTTTCTGATTCTGGGAAGACTATTTTGCTTATGGCAATTACGCCAGGTGCCGCCATGAATGAGGCTGCAATTAAATTTTTTGCAAATTCAAGGCGAAGAACAGGATCCCCTCCTCCTAAAAAAGCTATATATCCACCTAATACTGATCCAGCTACTGTTGCCATACCACCCGACATTAAAAGAAATATTTCTGACCTAGTCATTTTATTTAAGTACTCTTTAATTAATAAAGGGGTTTCGGTTTGCCCAAGAAAAATATTCCCTGCTACAGAAAGACTCTCTGCTCCTGAAATACCAAATAATTTTGTAAAAATCCACGCCATAATTCTAACTAACTTTTGGATGATGCCAAAATAGTAAAGAATTGAAGCAAAAGCAGAAAAAAATATGATGACTGGAAGAACTTGAAGAGCAAATGAGGTCTCATATTTTTCAATGTTTAAATCACCAAGCAGCATTGATGTGCCAGCTTCTGCAAATTCCAGGATTTTTATAAAAAAGTTTCCTATCCCTTCAAAAGTTTTTTCGATAAGGTTAATTTTCATAACACCTATTGCTGTAATGATTTGAATAGAAAGAGCCATTAAAACAGTCTTCCATTTAATTTTTTTTCTGTTTGAGCTAATCAAATAGGCGATTAGAAGCAAGCTAATCATTCCAATCAAGCCTCTAGTTAATGATTCAAAAGAAGTTCCTTGATAATCTATCAGGTCCATTTTATTTTAATTTATTAATAATTGTATATACAACAATTGTTTATACATTATTACTATTGTCTTTTTTCTTTTCAAGCTTTTTAGTTGTTTTTACAATTGAATCAATTAGATTAGCTTTTGTATCTAAATAATCAATTAGTTCTTTTGCTTTTTCTTCAGCTTCTTTTTTTTCTTTAAACTTTTGCTTTTCCTCTGCTATTGTAGCTTTCATATCATGCATAGTTGATACAACAAATCCTCCTAGGATAGCTATAGCTATTACCACTGCTAATATTTCCTCTAAATCGTTGAAATACATAGTAATTAAAATACTAAATAAAAATAATAAATCAATTTAATGATCTTTTAATGATGGAGATAAATGTTTTCCTTATTAAATTTGACAAAAATGAATTCTTTTTTTCAAATAACTTTCTTTCTTTCTTTTGGATTTTTATTTTCTCAAAATGACACCATCACAAAATCGGTTAAATTAAAAGAGGTTATCATTGATGCTGCTCATATAAAATCAAGTAGAAAAGATTTGCCACTTTCAGTCACTCAAAAATCTTTTGCTTTTGATCAAAAAAACTTTAAACAAGAGTCACTTGATGAGTATTTGGACGGAGTTCCTGGATTATTTTCTCAAAACGCTAATAATTTTGCTCAAGATCTAAGACTTTCAATAAGAGGCTTTGGAGCTAGATCTGCTTTTGGAATTAGAGGCATCAAATTAATTGTAGATGGAATCCCTGAGACAACTCCTGATGGTCAAGGGCAGGTTGATAATCTTCCACTTGGAATTATAAATAATGTCACAATATTAAGAGGTCCTGCATCAGCTCTTTATGGCAATTCTTCAGGAGGAGTTATTCAAATAAAAACTTTATCAGATTTTGATAAAAATTTCCTTAGGTTTAGATTACAAGGAGGAAGTTTTGCATTTGGCCTTGCTCAACTTGTTGCGGGATGGAAGAATAAAAAAACAAACCTATTAATTTTTCAAAATTTAAGTCATTCAAATGGTTTCAGAGAATTTTCAAGTAGCAGACAAGAAGTTTTCAATGCTAAAATAACTCATGAATTTTCTGATAAATCTAAAGTTAATTTTCAATTTAATTACACTAACAGCCCATATGCGTATGATCCGGGTGGGTTAAAATTAGATGATATTGAAAATGATTATAATCAGGCAAGACAAAGAAATATTGATTTTGACACTTTCGAATCAATTAAACATTTAAAAGCTGGAATTAATTGGGAGAGAAAATTATCTTCAAAATTGGCCTTAGAGACTTATTTTTTTTCAGCACATAGAGATTTTCAAGGAAAACTTCCATTTGAATATGGCGGGTTCATTAATTTAAAAAGAAATTATTTTGGTTTTGGCACCAATTTGGATTACAATATCAATTCTTCTCATTTTCTTCAAATTAGGTTTTCTATATCTGATCAAAAGGATAATCGAAAAAGATATAAAAATCTACTGGGAGAAAAAGGCGAAAATACTTTATCACAAAAAGAGCTTTTTTATAACTCATCAATTTCTGTGCTTGACCAAATAAAATTTGACTATGGATTGTTAAGAATTGGCATTAGATATGATCACCAGAAAATTAGAGCTAAACCTGATTATGAAAGCTATAATCAAAGTGATAACAGCATTAAATTAAATATTTTGAATCCTAGTGTAGGTTTTACACTCAATGAATTTAGTGATCAGTCAATATACGGGTCTTTTGCAACTAGTTTTGAGACACCTACACTTAGTGAACTCTCTGCAAATCCAAATGGGCAAGTAGGATTTAATAAATCTTTG
>PBWA01000016.1 GCA_002728855.1 Flavobacteriaceae bacterium | reverse complement strand
AGTAATTCAAGTAAAATATCAATCACATCTAAAAGACCTATAAAATTAAATCTTTATGATCACAATGTTTTAGCAGTTTGTGGTCGTATAAAATCCAATACAATATCAAAATAAATCATTCGTTATTATTATATATAACTGTGAAACACCTTCTCATGAGAAACTTAATTATTTTTTGTTTTTTACTTTTTGCTAATTGTAGCATTATAGAGGAGATTGAAGATCAAATTATAGAAGAAGTAATTGATGAAATATTTGATCAAAACATGGAAGAGGAAAAAATTGATTCCTCATGCGCACTATAGTAAAATGCTTTTATAAATACTTTTTTTGAAAGCGATTAATCATTTAAAACAAAACCTGCCTTTATATCAGTATCTGAGTTTGTTCCAATATAAATATCAAAGTCGCCTGGTTCCGCTTCCCACCTGTTGTTTGCACTAAAAAATTCAAGTAAAGATTTATCAATTTCAAAAGTCACTGTTATGGACTCATCTGGATCCAATTCAATAATTTGAAAACCTTTAAGTTCTCGAATAGGACGAGTGGCACTAGCGTATCGATCATGTATATACATTTGAACAACTTCCCTTCCTTTAACTCTACCAGTATTAGTGACAGTTATCTCTGCATATATAGTTTCATCAGAACTCATCTTTGAGCTACTAAGTTTTATTTGACTGTAATCAAATTTGGTATAGCTTAACCCATAACCAAAAGGATATAAAGGGGTATTCTTTTCATCTTGATAATGAGACCAAAAAACACTTCCTTGATCCTCTCCATCTGCACCAGGTCTGCCGGTACTTTTACGAGAATAATAAAGAGGCATTTGTCCTACGCTTCTTGGAAAGCTCATGGTAAGTTTTCCGCTTGGATTATAATCTCCATAAAGAATCTCAGAAATAGCATGTCCACTTTGTGTTCCAAGATGCCAAGCCTGAACTATTGCTGGTATATTTTCATCAGCCCAATTAAGTATTAATGGTCTTCCGCTCATTACAACAAGTACAATATTTTTATTTACCTCTCTTATCCTTTCAAGTAACTCTTGTTGTAATCCAGGAAAATTAAGTTTTGCTCTGCTTCTCCCCTCTCCTGATTGATAACCATATTCCCCAAGAACCATAATTACTATTTCGGCATCCTTAGCAGCCATTACAGCTTCTTCAATGCCACCTCTATCATCATTGTTTATAGAAACTTGCTCATGAAAACCATCAGGAACTTTATTAATTAGCCTAACTCCTTGCTTGTAAATTAAATCATTCCTTTTATATTTTCGCATTGCTTCAAGAACAGATATAGCCGAACCTTTATCAGCAGCAATACTCCAATTTCCTAGTGGACTATTTTTGTCAGCTACTAGAGGTCCAATTAAGGCGATTTTTTGGCCTTGTTTCTTCAAGGGGAGTAAATTATTTTCATTCTTTAAAAGAACGATTGATTTTTTTGCAATATCTAATGCTCCTTCTAAAATCTCTTTACTGCCAATAATTTTTTCTTCACGATCAGAATCAATATAACGATAGGGATCATCAAATAGACCCAAAAGGTATTTTGCTCGCAAGATTCTTCTAACTGCATCATCAATATAATCGATAGAGATTTTACCACTATTGACTAATCCTTCTAACTCTTCAATATAAATAGATGATTCCATATCCATATCAGATCCACCAAGAATAGCTAATTTCCCAGCTTCTGTGCGATCAGGTGCGAAGCCATGATCCATCATTTCTCTAATTGAACCCCAGTCAGAAACAACAAATCCTTTAAATTCCCATAATCCTTTTAAAATGTCTCGTTGTAAAAATTTATCCGCAGTAGATGGAATCCCATTTAAATCGTTAAATGAATTCATGAATGTACCAACACCAGAATTAGCAGCAGCTTTAAATGGTGGCAGCACAACATTATGTAATGTATTGAGAGATATTTCTGTCGTATTGTAATCTCTGCCAGCTTCTACATATCCATATCCTGCAAAGTGTTTTGCACAAGCTAAGATCGTGTTTGATTTACTTAAATCATTCCCCTGAAATCCTCTAACGCGAGCCGAAGCAATCATGCTACCTAAAAAAGGATCTTCTCCCGCACCTTCCATCACTCTTCCCCATCGAGAGTCTCTTGAAATATCAACCATTGGGGCAAATGTCCAATTTAAACCTGCAGCACTAGCTTCTAGGGCAGCAAGTCTCGCTGATCTCTCAATAGCTTTTATATCCCAGCTAGCTGACTCGGCAAGTGGAATAGGGCTTTGAGTTTTGTAGCCATGAATTACATCAAATCCAAAAAGAAGTGGTATCCCTAATCGAGATTCTTCAACAGCTATTCTTTGAACTTCTTTAACATTTTCTGTTCCTCTGACATTAAGCATTGACCCAACAAGTCCTTTTTTTAATTGATCATATTTTTTTTTTGAATCTCCACTTATTGGTTGAGGACCTGTGAAATTCCAAAATCCATTGTATTGATTCATTTGACCAATTTTTTCAGTTAGCGTCATTTGAGAGAGTAACTTTTCAACTTTTTCGTCAATATTTTGACTATAACTAACATTAGTTAAGAATATGAATAGAATTAATACTCTTTTTCTATATAATTTTTCAAACATTTTATTCAATTTTTTTATTTTATTGTGTCAAGGATTCTAATATAATAAAAAAGCCCTCTTTTGAGGGCTTTTATTTTAATTTAAGAAGATAATTTAATTGCTAGTTGACAAATCTGCTCTAAGCTGGTAATTGAATTGAGGACGCGCCCATTCAATCAATCTCTCATTATATTTCTGAAAATCATCCTCCCAAGAACCAGGACCAAACATTTCATTATACACTTCCTGAGTTTCCCCTTCATTTGTTTCTCCCTGTGGATTCTTCATGTCATTATATGCTGTTACTATTCTTATTGTGTTAGCATTTCCTCCTGAATCTAATCTAAAAACTGCCCACTTTATATCAGGTCTAGTTTTTTTCAAAACAGCTGAATATCTTCCAAGATACCTCCAAAAATCCATGTTATTACCGTTTTTAATAACTCTGGTTAGAACTCTTAAGTATTTAGTAGGAGAAGGCTCATCAAAATTAATACTGAGGTTTTTAACTCTTATCCACACGTATGGACCCTCTCCCTGTTGAATATATTTATCAACATTGTTAATCCAATAATTTCCCTCTGCTGATCGATCTTTGATAAACCAATCAATGTCTCGTCTTGGCATTACCCTCTCATACCTTCCGTTTTCAGATAATTCTCCAGTAGTAATTACTGCTGTATAAACAGGATTGTCTGCTTTGTTATATAATTTAGTTTTTTCTCTTACTGCATTCTCAAATTTGCTAGTCATTCCTTTTTTTGGAGTATACTGATAAGTAACCCAATATTCAGCATCTGGATTTGACTGAGCAATTGAAACTGACACAAATGAAAGAGAAAGAAATAGTGATATTACTTTTTTCATTTTATTTTAATTTATGATTAATAATAACAAACATAAAAAAAAGCCTTGAAAAAAGGCTTTTTTGTTTTATAAACTATGACTATACTTAAAATTTTCCAAGCGACCAACCTATCACTGCTCCTTGAATACATCCCATAACACCACTAACAGCTATATCAATTAAAGCAAATTCAAGGGTAATAATATTGAAAAGTCCCATTAATGTAAAGTCAAAAAACGAGAATAATAGAAGACCAAACCAAATTCCAGTAACAGCTCCTGATTTAAGATTGTTTACACCCATTTTATCAAATACAACTACGGTAAAAAACATAAAAAAAAGAGCGCCTAAGATCATGAAGGAAAAATCTGGAATTGCAGGCACTGCATTTGGGAAAAGACTATTTAATTCTATTTGATGTGGACTATAAAATAAATAACCAGGGACTGAGCTTGCCACTATGCTAACTATAAATGTTATAATAACTGTGATTATAATTTTTTTCATTTGAATATGTTTAATTAGTTAAGGCCATTTGGATTAATTTTCTCCTGATATAATTTTGTTTCATTCTCAAAAACGGTTGTATCAAAGTAACAACTAGTTCCGATTATCTTATCATCGTTCCATTGCCAGGCGCAGTAGAAAAAAATCTGATACTCTTCACCAGAAATCTTAGAGGCACCTGTCCATCTAGCCCACTGATTTGTAAAAACTTGTCCATTATTATATATCATAGTTGTTACCCAAGGATCATTATGCTTGATATTATCAAATAATACGGAATGAAAGTTATATCCAGCAATAATTTCTTCAGTTGAATATTCTGCATCATTGACTCGATGAACTCCATCCTGAGTGAAATATGCTTCAGCAATTTCAAATTTTCCATCGACATAGCCTTGAGCAAGTTTTTCAACAATAATTGTTTTTTCGTTTTCTTGATCAATTATCCCAGATAGAGGGGCATCGTTTTTAACTGACTTCTCTTGACAGGAGCTAATAAGTATTAAGGTTAGTATAAGTAATTTTTTCATTGCTATTAAAATTAATTTTTACGAAATATAGTGTTTTATTTATCAAATTATATTCTGGGATATTTCTTAACTGTTCTTTTGGAGTTAACATCACCGGTATGCTTTGTACTTAGAGGCTCGAAAAGTAAAAGCCACGTTTCTTCTTCTGCAACTGGTCGATGTTCAACACCTCTTGGAACAATTATCATCTCTCCTTCATTAACCTCGACAACTTTATCACGAAATTCCATACGAAGCTTACCTTTAATTACATTGAAAAGCTCATCCTCATCTTTATGATCATGCCAAATAAATTCTCCTTTAACTTTTGCAATGATAACTTGCTGATTATTTAATTCTGCAACTACTCGAGGCTTCCAGTAGTCGTTAAATAACTCATACTTTTCTTTTATGTTTATTGTCTTCATCTATTACTAATTTAAGTGAAAATATGATTTTATTTTAAACTTACTTTATTTATATTCTTCTCTTATGGGGCTAAAAACATCAAGTATTTGACATGAAGTTCTAGAAATTCCAGAGTGTGCTTGGTTAGATGGAATAACTATTACGGTACCTGGACCACATATTGAAGTTTTGCCATTTAAAGTAAACTCCAATTCACCCTCAATTACATACATAATTTGTTCATTTACATGCTGATGTTCTGGTAATTTGGATCCCTTTTTAATATCCCAAAGAATCCAACTCATTTTTTCTCCATGAATAATTTTTCCATAAAATCCTGGCAAGATTTCTTTAGGCTTTATATTATTTAAATTCATAACTAAATTTGTTTGTTATTTTTTAAAAGTTATTTAAATCTTATATTAAATTTGATTCCGAATGAAATTATTTTTGATTTATTTTTTTTCACTGGCTCTTTCAATTAATATTATGGCTCAAAGTTATGAATCCCAACCATATAAAGTTTTAGAAAAAAAAGATAAAATAGAGATCAGATATTATCCTCGATCTGCAAAAGTTAAAACATCATCGGAGTATGGAAGTAATAATAATTTTAGAAAGTTATTTAGATATATTTCTGGCAATAATACAGAGAATGAAAAAATAGCAATGACAACTCCTGTTTATATGTCTATTGACAAGAAAACTATGGAATTTGTTCTTCCAAATAAATACGTTAAAGATTCACTGATTTTGCCCAAAGGAGATCAAGTTGAATCTTATTTTTCTGATCCAGTACATATAGCTTCTATTCGATATAGCGGCTACAGTAATTATAAGACTGAACTTCAGCATACAAATACTTTACTAGAATCACTTAATAACCTAAATATTAAAACAAAGGGAAACCCCTATGTCTTGGTTTATAATGGCCCTTACAAGTTCTTTAACAGAAGAAACGAGATTCACATTGAAATTCAATACGAATAATTTTAAATCAAATTATGAGACAACAATTTTTATATATTGTATTTTCTTTTATAGCTTTTTCAATTTCTTATTTGATTGCTTTTTTAACTGAAATTAATTTGGTTAAAAGCGCTGTTCTTTTTGCTTTTATTATTCAGTGGGTATTATTTGTTCCAGCCTTTCTCTTTAAAACTGAAAAATTTTATGATATTTCTGGAAGCTTTACATACATTTCTATTAGTTCATATGTTTGTTACCAGAGTTATCTCATAAAGGGATTTAATCTAGGGAATCTTATTTTAGTTTTTTTTATAGGCTTTTGGGCAGTAAGGTTAGGTAGTTTTCTTTTTTTAAGAATTCACAAGGCTGGAGAGGATAAAAGATTTCGATTAATTAAGCGATCCCCTACTCAATTTTTTATGACATGGACTTTTCAAGGCATGTGGGTTTCACTTTGCTCTGCCTGTGCTTTAACTGCAATGTCAAGTAATCAAGGTCTGATAATTAATAATTGGTTTTATATAGGAAGTTTTTTATTTCTTTTTGGACTAGCGATAGAGATAATCGCTGATTATCAAAAAACCATTTTTAGAAAAGATGAAAAAAATAAAGATAACTTCATAAAAACAGGTCTTTGGGCTTTGTCAAGGCATCCGAACTATTTAGGTGAAATTATTTTATGGCTTGGTATTTCAGTAATATCTTTTTCATCATTATCTGATTGGCAATACATCACTTTAATCTCTCCAATTTTCACTTATCTTCTGCTAGTTCATATAAGTGGTGTAAGAATTCTAGAATCGAATGGAAAGAAGAAATGGGGGCATTTAAAAAGCTACAATGAATACATTGATAAAACTCCCATGCTTTTATTTAAATGGTAACAAACATTTTACTTGTTCTATTAATTCTTTGGGGTATACCAAGTACTTATTTTAGAAGTAAGTTTAGAAAAATTGTTTATCAAACAAATGATTGGAAGATTAACATAAAACCATTATTTAAAAAAGAAATAATGGGTCTTTTTCTTAATTTATATCCTNATAATAAGGAATATATAAGNNTAAGAAATTACTATAGAATTTATCTGTTAATTTATTTGTTTATATTTTTNGTTTATTATTTTTCTAAGTAACTAAAACAGATTTTCCTAGTCTTTTTANANTNCNTTCNAACTATATAANNTAATAAAATTATAGTAANCCTAAAAGGAGTCCTAATGCAAGAAAAATGATAAGGTATGCAACTAAAAGTCTTATAAATTTGTATGTTANTTTTNTGAGAAGTTTATGTCCTAATAATGAGCCAATAANTCCAGAAGAAATTGAAAAAATAGCTAATGACGAATAGGTAGAAAGATCAATGTTTATCAAGTTTGAGGAATAGACACTTAACCTTGTTAAATCAACAAAAGACGAAATGACTACTGTTGTTCCAATGAAAACCTCTTTTTTTAATCCTGCCTTAATAAGAAAAGCGCTTCTAAGAGCTCCCTGATTTCCACTTAAGCCTCCAAAAAAACCACTTAGAAAGCCACCTAAAGGGAGAAGTTTTTTCTCAAATTTTAGTTTGGAAAAATATGGTATAAGATCAAATACAGCGAATCCAATCAATAACAATGATATAATAAATGTTGTTATTGATATTTCTATTTTTTTACCATATAAAATGTAACTAAAGAGAATATTGTCTGAGTCTAATTCAAATAACAGGTAGGAGCCTATAAATGCCGCTAAGACAGCAGGGATGCCAAATTTTATAAGAATAATTTTACTTGCTTTTTTACCAATTAAAAAAAGTTTGAAAATATTATTAGAAAAATGGATAACTCCTGTAAATGCGATTGCAATTTCAACAGGAAAGTAGATCATCATAAATGGCGTAAGGATAGTGCCTAAACCAAACCCAGAAAAAAAAGTCAAAATAGCTGCAAAAAAAGTGACTAATGAGATTATTAAAACATCCACTTCTTTTTGTTTTAATTATTTTGTTTTACCCATAAAAACATTTACTCCCTTTTTAATTGGATTTCCTGTGGTTCTTCTAAAACTAACTATTTGACCAGTATGGTATATTGCATCTGATATTTGACCATTTATAAGATTCCAAAGCGGGAAAACAGTTTTTATGTCATTAGTTTCAAAAATTATTTCATAATCTGATATTTCATCAAATGATAAATCACTAAATCTATTTGCAGCTAGCTGAAGATGATTTAAAGTCTCCCTTCGAATTAATTTAAAATTTTCAGGAGTATCCCTATAGGGTCTGTAATTCACTTTCTTTAACGAGGTGTTATTTATTGTCTCTGCAAGACCATAGATATGCTCCAATGTTTCATATGCAGACATTGCTTTATTTGAAGGTCTATAATTTAAGTCTTTATCAGTGAGCCCTTCAGTTGCCCAATAATACCTATATCCAAGACCTTGAATCATTCTTTGGATTATGTTTCCAGATTTATAATTGTCTGGATATTCTGGTATTGATTTAAAAGGGAGTTGATCTTGTGATTGCATATGACCAGAAATAATAAAAAAAAATAGAAATAAGTTTAATGATATTTTATTCATAAATTTTTATTCCTAAAATTAACAATTGACAAATTTATAAATTTGATAAGCCTAATTTAATTAATGAAAGATTTTTTTCTCAATTATCCAACAAACAAGCTCTGTCATGATAAAATTCACTTTATTCTTGATAATGACAATGCTTTAAACTACCATAATAAATTAGAAGAATATTCTAAAACACCACTGATTCAATTAAATGGGTTAGCAAAAAGAATTGGAGTAAATAAAATTTTCATCAAGGATGAATCGAAACGATTCGGACTGAATGCTTACAAGGTATTAGGAGCTTCTTATGCAATTTATAAGATTTTATCTATGAATCCTAAGGTATCAACATTTTGTACTGCAACAGATGGAAATCATGGAATGGCAGTTGCTTGGTCGTGCAATATGAATAATAAAGAATCTGTAATATATGTTCCAAAGGATACATCTGATCAAAGAATTCAAAGCTTATCCGCTATAGCTTCAAGAGTGTATAAAACTGATCTTAATTATGAGAGAACATGTCAATTAGCAAAAACAACTAGCCGAAAAATGAATTGGCAACTTGTTCAGGATACATCTTGGAAAGGATATGAGGAGATTCCTGCCTACATAATGTCAGGTTATTTAACTCAATTTAAAGAATTAGAAAATGAGATTAATAGCATAAAGAAACCTAAAGCTGATATAATTTTTTTTCAAACTGGTGTTGGCAGCTGGGCAGCTTCTGGTATTTGGTATTATTTAAATAAATATGGAACTAAAAAACCAAAGATTATTCTAGTAGAGCCAAATGAATGCTCTGGAGTTTTTGAATCTTTTATTAATGGTAAGCGAATATCTCCAAAAGGAAATTTTAAAACAATTATGGCTGGATTGAATTGCGGAATTCCATCAAAAATTGCTTGGGAAATTATAAAAAATGGATGTGATGCATGTTTAAAGATATCTGACAAATATGCTAAAGAAGCTATGAGAAGTCTTTTTTATAATCATAATAAAGACTTAAGAGTTATTTCTGGAGAATCAGGTGCTGCAGGTTTAGCAGGACTTATGAAATGCATAAAAGATAAATCTTTAGATAACTTAAGAAATCATATAGGTTTATCCTCCGACTCAAAAATACTAGTTTTCAATACTGAGGGTGATACAGATAAAGAAAGCTTTAAATCAATAATTAAAAACTAATTTCATTTATCTTTGTAAAAAAAAATATGAGTTCAAAATTTTTTGGCAACCGCCTAGATCCGAAAAAATCAAATAAAAATATTAATAAGGGATCAAATAAGATTAGATCAAACAGAGCAAAATCTCAAGGAATAAGAAAGACAGGTAGAGGAAATTAATTTTTTAGATTATGTCAAGATTAATACTGCTAAGCATATTTTTCTTATCCTGTGGCCAATCATCTGATAAGAAGGAATCAAAAAAAACTAAGACAATATCCGAATATATTTTAAAAACCTATGTTGATCAATCAGGTAAATCAACTAATGAAAATTATATAACGCATTCCACCTATTTCAAAGGTAAATATTCAGACAGAATAGCTGCTGATCAAGCTTCAAAAGCTACTTTAAGTTTTGATAAGGAAAATGTTTGGTTTGAGTTATTTAAAGGAGAGAATAAATCTCCATTTATAATTGAAGGGAATAATGAGTTGCCTTTTCTTGTCAGGGTTAAAGATTCTCTTGGTAAACTTCATACTCTTAATGCGAGTATCTACCCAAATAAGTACTCAAAAAGTCGTGTAGTTTTCCATTCACATAAAAATCATGACAAGAAATTTAAAAAGCTTTTGATGGAAAATAATGAGTTAATAGTTGTTTTTCGTGCTCAGGGCCCTATGACAAATTATGACTATGGCACAAGATTTATTTTCACAATTCCAAGAGAAAATTTTACCAAAATAATAAAAAGCTTATAATTGCTCTAGATGTCTAAAACATTAATTATTATTGGCCTGGCTTTACTTTTAGTAGGTGGATCTTTATGGTTGTTTGAAAATTTAAATTTTACATATAAAAATCCACTAGATTTTTCTTATCGAAGTGAAAATTTTAGTTTTTATTTTCCGCTTGGCACATGTATAATCATTAGTATTTTTATTTCAGTATTATTTTATCTATTTAAAAGGTAATAAGAAAATGGATGTCTAATTTCCAAAACCATCTTTAATAATCTTCTTAGCTCCTGANCCTTTAATAAATCTACCAGGAAAAACTCCTAGATGATTTCCGTTTTTAATAACCTGTTCCCCGTTAACAAAAACGTGTACTACTCCACTTGCATATTGAAGAGGTTNATTGAATGTTGCGTGGTCTTGGACNTTCTGAGGATCAAAAATTACTATGTCAGCAAAATATCCTTTTTTTAGCAGTCCTCTGTTTAAGATGCCTAGATTCTCAGCCGGAAATCCACTTAATCTTCTAACAGCTTCTTCTAAAGAGATCAATCCTTCATCACGGCTATATTTGCCAATTACACGAGCAAAACTGCCAAATGCTCTAGGATGGGTTCTAAATTTTTTAGATATATCAGAATATGAGCCAGCATCTGAACAAAAAGAGACCCATGGNATTTGTATTTTTTTTCTGATATTTTCTTCTGACATGCTAAAATAAATACACTGAATTCTGTTGTCATCTTCAATTATCATGTCAACTATTGCTTCTTCGGGACTCTGATTTCTCATTTTAGCAGCTTCTGCAACTGTTTTCCCAAGATACTTTCGCGACATAGATGCTTTATTAAATCCAACCATTAATATTCCCTCAGGAGGTTGTTGATCAAGTTCTTTTCGAATATCTTGAAATAATCTTTCTCTAACCTCGGGTTTTTTCATTCGATTAATCCATGCACGGTGACCTCCTTCTTGAACCCATGTAGGAATAACCCCTGTGAGTCCAGTTGAACTTGCTCTATAGGTATACATGTCTGCAGTTATCTTATATCCCTCTGCTCTAGCTCTCTCAACACGATTTATCACACTGTCTAATAAATGCCAGTTTGCTTTTCTTGATGCCTTTAGATGATATATTTCTGCTGGAATATTTGCATCTTTAGCTATTTTCATAAATTCATCTAAAGCTGCCATGATTTCATTATCCTCATTTCTCATATGAGAAATATAACGACCATCATATTTTGCAGCTACTCTACAAAGAGCTATAAGCTCCTCGGTATCAGCATAATCACCCGGCGCATAAATAAGAGATGATCCTATTCCAATGGCACCATCTTGCATAGCTTCCTCCACAATTTCACTCATTTTATTCAACTGCTCATTATTTGCTTTTTTGTTTTTGTATCCCATTACCTGAATTCTAACTGATGCGGCACCTAAATAAGAAGCAATATTAGTTGAGACTCCTTTGTTTTCAAGTTTTTCCATTGCATCTTTAAATGAAATATAGGTGTTGTTTGATTTACTTCCCCTTGGACCAGGAGAAGTTCCTTCTCCAAATACTTCAAGTGTTACTCCTTGAATTAAATCGCTTAAACCTCGTCCGTCATCTAATAGAGAATTGTAGCCCCAGCTCAACATATTAATAAATCCGGGGGCAATTGCCATCCCATTCACGTCAATAATACTATCTGCTTCAAATTGTTTTGAAGGTCCTACATAAACTATTTTATCTGATTTAATAGCAACAACTCCGTTATAAGATTCATTTCCACTTCCATCATATATAACCCCATTTTTTATAAGTATTTCACACTTGAGTGTTTCTGAATTGTTACAAGATAAAACAATCAGTAACAGAGTTATCAAAATGGGAACAGTGATTTTATTACTAAAAAAGTTCACAAGAATTAAATTTTAATTATTCTAAGTTAACAATAGTTGTTTTTAAACTATGTGCTTAAAATAATTATTATCTTCGACATATTAATTTATAATTATGAAAAAAATAATGGGCTTCATTTTACTATTGCTTTTAAATAATTTTTTATCACAAGCCCAGAACCTTCCAAAAGTTAATGGGTCCAATAGCTTAGAAGCTTTTCAAGGACAACTTGCAGGGCTTAAAATAACTCCTGGGAAAGATGTTGGAAGTTCTCCAAATGTTTTGATTCGAGGCATTAATACTTGGAATAATAATGACCCTCTTTTTGTAATTGATGGTCTTCAGACTCAGGATGTTCAAGTTTTTAACAGTATTAACCCAAACGATATAAAGAGTGTCTCTGTAATCAAGGGTCCTTCAGCAGCTATTTATGGATCTAGAGGAGCAAACGGAGTTATTGTTGTTAAAACAAAAGCTGGAGGTAGAAATTATTCAAATGTCAAATCTGTTCATCAAATAAAGAAGAAGAAAAACAAGAAGAAAAATAAGAAAAACAAGAAAAAGAAGAATAGAAATTTAAATTAATACTAATATAATTATGGAAAATCAGTTAACAAAAAACCCNAATGAAAATAAAGGAAATCCACCAAAAACATGGCTTGTTGAATCAATTCTTGTAACTCTCTTTTGTTGTTTGCCATTTGGAATTGTCGCTATAGTAAATTCATCAAAAGTTGAATCTCATTTTTATGCAGGTAATATAGAAGCTTCAGAAAGAGCATCAAAAAATGCCAAAATATGGGTTATGTGGTCTTTTTTTCCAGCACTAGCATTTTGGGTTTTATACTTCCTTTTAATGCTTACAGGAGTAGTCGCAGCCCTTTCTATCTAGAAAATCCCTGCAAACAATGCTATTTAAAAGAGCACTATTCTTCTTCGCACTAGTATTTTTTGTTTTCATATACAAATTTTACAGTCCAGTTGATTATTCTTTTTTTCCTAAATGCCCATTTCTTAGTCTTACCGGTTATAAATGTCCCGGCTGTGGTTCACAAAGAGCTATTCATCATCTTTTAAACTTTGAATTTAATTTAGCAATTTCACAAAATCTTTTATTAGTATTTTCTATACCATATCTTTTGACAGGTTTTTTTTTAGAGAATATAAATTATCAATCAGAAAAACTTATATTTATTAGGAAATTACTTTTTGGTAAAAAGACAATTTACATTATTTTGTCACTAATTTTAACGTATTGGGTGATTAGAAATTTCTCATTCTGCAATTGTTAAATATTGAAGTAAAAATATGACCCTAACAAAGCATTTTTTTGTCTCACTTTTATATTTTCCATTTATTCTTTTAATTCTTGTAACCTCTTGTGAACAAATAGTTTTTTCTAACGCGCATAGTGATCAGAAAGTTGAAGAGTTAATGAGTAATTACGTTAAAGCCTGGAGCGATGGTGATGTTGATAAAATTGCAGAGGACATATTTGAAGCTCCTCTGACAATTCAATATCAAGATTCTGTACTTGTTCTTGGAAATAAGCAAAGGTTAAAGATTTTTTTAAGTGAAACATTTGAAGATTTAGAAAACAATAATTACGGATATTCTATTATGAATGATTGGGAATCTAAAACTCTTGATGAAAATATTGTGTCTTTGACAATGAGTTATACGCGTTTTCTAAAAGACAGTTCCATCATGGGTGAATTTAACAGGGAAGCATCATATATTTTAAAAAAAAACAATAATGGTGAGTACAAAATAAAATCTTTAATACCAAAAACACCGATTCAATAAGTTGAATGAAGCATTTAAAAAAATAGTGACAAGTATATGTCTAAGATTATGATAAAATTCTTCTAGTAATTTATGCATGAGAAGTAATATAGATTTAATTAAAGATTCAATAGAGTGCCTTTCAGGTAAATGGAGTGATGTTATTCCAACCTTTTTCTTTTACGGTATTCTTATTCAAGTTTTTGGTGAATTTTTTAAGCTCTTTCTTGGTTTTGGACCTTTTCAAAGAAGTGTTTTTGATCTTGCTTACTTTGCTTTGACAGGTCCAATGTCGATAGGAATTATAATTTATTCTCTTGCAGTAGTTAATAATCAAAATTTTTCATTTAATCAATTGTTTAAGCCTTATGATAACTATTTAAATACCATTGGTTTAATTTTTGTATTAGCAGTAATAATTATTGGTGGTTTTATATTATTTATTGTCCCAGGCATTATCATCTCACTCATTTATTCAATGGCACCATATGTGTTGGCTGAAGAACCGGAAATTTCAATTGGTGATGCTTTGAAAAAAAGTAGCGAATTAACAAAAGGATACAGAACTAAGCTTTTTCTTTTAGGATTAATTTATGCTGGTTTGACAATTATCTCAGTATTCACTCTTTTTATTGGACTCATATGGTTAATACCACTTTTTGGAATTACTTCAGCAAATTTTTATAACGATTTAAAATCGTCTAAAAGGCTAAAAAAAATATCTTAAATTTATGTCCAATTAGTCATTAATTAAATTCTAACTTAGAAATGATTCTTGTAACTGGCGGCCTTGGATATATTGGTTCGCATACAGTTGTTGAGCTTTTAGAAAATCATTATGAGGTTCTTATAGTCGACAATTTATCAAATTCCTCCATATCTGTTTTGGAGAATATAAAGTCAATAATTAGTGGGAATGTTTATTTTGAAAAAATTGACCTTTGTAATCCAAAAGATTTATCTCTTGTATTTCAAAAATATACTAATATCAAAGCAGTAATTCATTTTGCGGCTTTAAAATCAGTTAGTGAAAGTGTAACTAAACCAATTGATTATTATAAAAATAATATTTCATCGGTTTTAAATCTTATAGATGAAATCAATAAAAAATCTGAATTTTGTCCTTTTATATTTAGTTCTTCATGCACCGTCTACGGAAAGGCAACTAAGTTTCCAATTACAGAGAATGAACCAACTAAACCTGCTGAATCTCCTTATGGAAACACAAAAAAAATCGCAGAAGAAATATTAAATGATTATGCACTAAGCAAAAAGACTTTTGACGTTATATCATTGCGCTATTTTAACCCTATTGGAGCCCACCCAAGCTTAAAAATTGGTGAATTACCAATAAATAAACCTGAGAACTTAGTTCCAATGATAACAAAAACAGCCATTGGGTCAAATAAAAAATTAATTATTTATGGCTCTGATTATAATACACCAGATGGATCTTGTGTCCGAGATTACATTCATATAACTGATCTTGCAAAAGCACACTTAATTGCTCTAAAAAAACTTCTGTCTAAAGATTCTTCAAAATCACATGAAGTTTATAACTTAGGGACCGGAAATGGGACATCTGTTTTTGAATTGATTAAACTTTTTGAATCAATCAGTGGGTTAAAATTAAACTATGAAATAGGTCCAAGACGAAACGGTGACGTTCCTATTTCTTATGCAAATCCAGATAAAGCTAAAAGTGGATTAGGGTGGAAATCTAATTTATCGATTAAAGAGGCTTTGACCTCTGCTTGGGAATGGGAAAAAAAGATTAATAATAAATAAAAGATATTAAAGATATGAATAGCGGTTTTGAACTATTAGATTACATCATTTTTGCCTCATACGGGGTAGTCATTCTTACTATTGGCCTATGGGTTTCTAGAGATAAAAAAGGTAAACAAAAAAGTGCTGAAGATTATTTTTTAGCTGGAAAAGCTTTGCCATGGTGGGCCATCGGAGCATCATTAATTGCTGCGAACATATCGGCTGAGCAAGTTATTGGAATGACTGGATCAGGATTCGTTGTAGGACTTGCAATTGCTTCCTATGAATGGATGGCTGCATTGACACTTCTTATAGTTGGTAAATATTTTTTACCAATTTTTATAGAAAAAAAAATATACACTATTCCTGAGTTTGTAGAAAAGCGTTTTTCTACAGAATTAAAAACAATACTTGCTGTATTTTGGATTGGGTTGTACATTTTTGTTAATCTGGCATCAGTATTATATCTAGGAGGATTAGCTCTTGAGACTATTTTGAATATTGACATGCAATATGCAGTTCTTGGTCTTGGACTATTTGCTGCAGCATACTCCCTTTATGGAGGGCTTTCAGCAGTTGCATGGACAGATATTATTCAAGTCTTCTTCCTAATATTGGGAGGGATTGTCACTACCTATTTAGCATTAGATACTGTTTCAGGAGGGCAAGGAATGGTAGAAGGATTTAAATCAATATACAATGCTGTTCCTGAAAAGTTTGATATGATTTTAGATGAGTCAAATCCAGAGTATATTAACCTTCCCGGACTAGGTGTTCTAATTGGCGGCATGTGGGTAGCCAACATATATTATTGGGGCTTTAATCAATACATTATACAAAGAACTTTAGCTGCTAAGTCTTTAAAAGAATCTCAAAAAGGAATATTGTTTGCTGCTGCTCTTAAAATGTTTATGCCCCTAATAATTGTAATACCTGGAATAGCTGCTTATGTTATTGTTAATGATCCTCAAATTCTATCTTCATTGGGAGATTCTGCTTTAGCAAATATCCCTGGAGAAGGGGCAAATGATAAATCGTATCCTTGGCTTATGCAATTTTTACCAACTGGTCTTAAAGGTGTAGCTGTTGCCGCTCTTGCTGCAGCAATTGTTTCTTCACTTGCTTCTATGCTCAATTCAACTGGGACGATATTTACAATGGATATATACAGGCAAACTTTCAATAAAAATGCTACTGAAAAGCAAATGGTAACAACTGGTAGAATATCTGCTGCTATTGCACTAATTATTGCTGTAATAATGGCTCCTTTATTAGGAGACATACCCCAGGCATTTCAATATATTCAAGAATATACTGGAATCGTTAGCCCAGGTATTTTAGCAATCTTTTTATTAGGATTATTCTGGAGAAAAACAACTAACCGTGGTGCAATATGGGGTGCTCTATCTTCTATTCCAATTGCATTATATCTGAAAGTTGGATCAAAAGGATGGTTTAAAGATACTTCATTGGAAAGTTTCTTTCCGGAAATGCCTTTTTTAGATCAAATGCTATATACATCTCTTTTAACTATGCTTATAATCGCAATTGTCAGTAGAGTTCAAAATAAGGGTTCTGATGATCTAAAAGGAATTAAATTAAAGGACGGAGTATTTAGTACAAGTAAAACCTTTAACATTGGATCATTTGCCGTTATGATTCTTTTAACTGCTATTTATTCATTTTTCTGGTAAATTTTAAAACAAATGCTTAAGTATCTTTTACTTTTTGTGTTTTTACTTTTTCTTAATTGTGATAAGAGAGATGAGTGTGTTGACATAACTGATAAAAGGGAGATAAATGGATTGTACTATTTTTATTTTAAAGCAAAAATGACTGGATCTTATACAAATAGTCAGGGAAATTCTTCAAATGGATTTTCAGAGAATCGATGGGCTTCTGGAGAAGTCTCAGAAGAAATTTATGATTCATACAATATAGGTGATGAATATTGCTATTAATTTTAACTATGGTTAAAATATTGTTTAAAGTTAAAATCCTCATTAATTTTACATTATGAACAATAAAAGAAGAAAATTTTTAACAGAGGCTTGCCCAAACATTGTTTTTGCTTTATTTGGACTCTCCTATCTTGAAGCTTGCTCATCTGCTAAAGACGATGATCAAAATATGCAAGTCATCAATAATAATAGTTCTACGGGAGAATCATCTGGGATAACGACACAAGGAAATAATGTTCTTATTGATCTTTCCAATGGTAACTTTACTGGGCTTGAGGGTATAGGTGGAAATACTAATGTCATCTCAGTCGGCCTTTTACTTTTAAGAACGGGAGAAAACCAAATATTAGCCTTTGATAATTGTTGTCCTCATCAAGGAAGTAGACAATCTTGGTCATTTTCAGACAACAAATGGACTTGTTCATCTCATGGAAACTCCTATGGGATTGATGGTGAAGATGTAGTAACTTGTGATTCAAATTCAAGAAGTGGTGGATTGAAAAGCTATCCTACTAGTATTGATGGAAATATTTTAACTATCAATAAGGGGTAATGAAAACCTTGAGTAATCTTTTACTTTTTTTTACTCTCTCGATTCAAATTATTTATTCTCAGGAAAAAGATCTTTTATTTGATTCGTTAAGATCTGAAAGTAATTCTGAAATTAAGTTACTTCCAGATAGAATTTTCTTTACTCAAAAAGTTTTGTGGGGAGAAAAAGGTTTATTTCGATTAACAGGAATTTACAATCTTTCACCAGAGGGACGCCAAAAAGAAATTAAAATTAGAAGATTTATGCTTAAATCACATCAGGTAATAGGTTATGCCACTTTTGCTGGCATGATAGCTCAAGGGATTATTGGCGGAAAACTATACAATGGAGAGTATGATCTTTACAAAACTCATAAAAATCTCGGCAATGCTGTAACTGCCTCATACTTTACTGGAGCTGCATTATCTCTTTTTGCCCCTCCTCCACTAGTGAATAAAAAAGTTAAAGGGCTTAATTCAATAAAAGCTCATAAAATATTAGCTAGTTTGCATTTTCCTGCCATGGTTACCACTAAAGTATTATCTGATAAAGATGCTGATGCGCACAAAATTGCAGCTTATACTGCTGTTGTAAGTTATGCTACCGCAATGATTGTATTTAAATTTTAATGAAAAAACTCTTATTTCTTTTTATCGCGCTTCACTGTAACTTAGTTTTGGGTCAATCAAATTCTGTTAATGAGCGATGGGTTATAAATAAAAATACATCTGAAATTATATATGTTGGAAAGCATTTTCTTCATGATTGGTCTGGTAAGAATGATAATATTAATGGTTTATTGTTAATTGACCAAGCTTCAAATACAATTAATAAAATTGCTGTTTTATTATATGTCAAAGATTTTGATAGTGGTAATTCAAATAGAGATTCTCACTCACTTGAAGTATTAAATGCTATAAGATTTCCTGAAATTAATTTTTACAGTGAAAATATTATCAATAACAATGATTCAATCACATTCAAAGGAAATTTAGAATTTCATGGAATAACCATTAGTAAAGATATCCCTGCTTTAGTAAACATGGAAAGCAATAAAATTGAATTGGAAGGAAATTTTAAAGTTTCACTAAGGGAGTTTGGAATTAAAGCACCCTCATTTATGTTAGCTGAAATGGAGGACTTCATTGATTTATCTTTCTCCCTAGAATTTATTAAGTAAATTAACGCCTAGAATTTAGTTTTGCCAAAAGGCGAAGAATTTCAAGGTACAACCATATCAGTGTAACAAGAAGCCCAAAAGCCCCGTACCACTCCATATATTTGGGAGCTCCTTTTTCAGAACCTTCTTCAATAAAATCAAAATCTAAGACTAAATTTAAAGAGGCAACTATAATAACACCAATGCTAAATAAAATACTAAAAAGTGAACTATTTGTTGGATCCATAATACTCATGCCACTTCCAAATAGTGACATGATAAAACTAATCAGATAAATTATAAATATCCCTCCTGTAGCGGCAACAACGCCTAATTTAAAATTTTCTGTTGGCTTGATTAATTTTGATTTATAAGCAATAAGCAAAGACAGTAATATGCCAACAGTTAAAAAAATCGCATTTGTAACAATGCCTTCATACATGGTATTATACATAAATGAAATACCACCTAAGAGGACTCCCTCAACTGCAGCATAGATTGGAACGGTAATTGGAGACCATTCTTTTTTAAATACTGTTACAAGTGCAATGATAAAGCCTACAATTGCAGATCCAATAATTAGTCCAGCGCTTACTGAATTGAAAGATAAATATCCACAACCCACTAATATGAATAGAGAGATAGCAGTTTTATTTACAGTTCCATCTATTGTCATGGTATTTCCAGACAGAGTGTTAGATTTAAATGTACTTTTTGATAATACTGGATTTCCAGATCTTAATGATAAATGCCTGTTCATTTGTAATTTTTTTTCAAAATTATGCAAACCTTATAAAATTTCATAGAAACTTCTAATAATTTGAAACAAAAAAGAAGTAAACTAAAAGAATTAATATGAATACAATTCTGGAAATGTGTATAACTCTGTCGGACATATTAGGGAAGAGTTTTTTTCCGAAAATTCGCCAAACCGCATAGATAAAAATAATTCCAATAACGACAATATCTGTTCTCATTTTTAATATTATAAATAAGGCTACATAAAACTAATATAATATTTATTTAATTAGCGATTATAAAGTTTAAAATGTATATATATTTGAATAATATTTCAAAAATGCTAAAACTCATTCTATTTTCTTGCTTATTAATTTGTCTAACAAGTTGTGTAAAAATAGATGGATCAGATTTAATTGATGTTTTACAAGGAATCTGTATAGATGAGGCTAAAATTGATGAGCAAGTAGTCTGCATTGAAATTTACGAACCGGTCTGCGGATGTAACGATAAGACTTATAGCAATACTTGCTATGCTAAAAGAGCAGGACTTATTTCATGGAAAGATGGAGAATGTATATAATTAAATGAAATTTAACTTATTAATAATATTAATTTTTGGAATCTCTTTTTCATCGATTTCACAGATCGATCCTAGTGATATTGAGATTGTTAGAGATTCGTTCGGTGTTCCTCATATTTATGCTAAAACCGACGCCCAAGTAGCATATGGATTAGCATGGGCACATGCTGAAGATGACTTTGAAACAATTCAATATGCATACTTAGCTGGTAATGGTTTACTTGGTCACCATCTAGGAAAAGATGGCATTGGTGCTGATTTCTTATCCAGTTTTATTGGAAGTGAAGAATTATATGAAAGAAAATTTGAGTCTGATATAAGTCTTGAATATTTAGAGGTTTTAAAGGGATATTCCGCTGGCCTAAATAGCTATGCAAAGCACAATCCCGATGAAGTTTTATCTTCTAAGTTGTTTCCAGTTACACCTAAAAAAATGATGAGATATGGTCAATTACAACTCTTTATTTCATCAAGAGGAGATTATTGGGTGGGCCGAATTTTAAATAACAATTTAGATTTTGACCCAATCAATCAAAGCCCAATTGGATCTAATACATTTGCTTTCAATAGTAAAAAAACTACTGATGGAAATACTTACCTTGCAATTAATACTCATCAACCTCTTGATGGTCCTGTTTCATGGTATGAAGCACACCTTTGTAGTGAAGAAGGGACTAATATATTAGGAGCCTTATTTGCTGGAAGTCCTAGTATTTTAATTGGAGTAAATGAAAATCTGGGTTGGGCTCATACAGTAAATTTACCTGACAAGACAGATGTTTTTGCTTTGGAAATGCATCCAGAAAAAAAATTAAAATATCGAGTTGACAATCAGTATTTTGACTTGGAGGTACACAAAGCTAAATTAACAGTTAAGGTCTTAGGAATTCCAATAGGAATCAAAAAGAAGTATTATAAAAGTATTTATGGTCCAACTTTAAAAACTGATCAAGGATTTTTTTCCGTCAGAACACCTGCTCTTTTTGAAATTAGAGCACTTGAGCAGTGGTGGAAAATGAATAAAGCCAAAACTTTTTCTGAGTTTTATGATATTCTTCGAATGAAAGCAATTCCGGGATATAATATCGGCTATGCTGATAAAAATGATACTATTTTTTACATATCAAATGGGCTTATTCCTAAAAGAGCACCTGGTTATAATTGGAAAGGTGTCGTGAAAGGAAATACAATGGACAATTTATGGAATGAAACTTATGATATTGAGAATTTACCTCAAGTAATTCAGCCAAGTTCTGGTTATTTTTATAATGCAAATCATTCTCCCTTTAAGTCTACAGACTCTCTTGAAAATCCTCTTTCGAATAATTTTTCCAAAGACATGGGTTTTGAGCAATACGACAATAATCGGTCCATAAGAATTAAGCAGCTTATAGACCAGTATGATTCAATCAGTTATTCTGATTTTAAGAGGATAAAATATGATAACCAATTTCCAAAAAAATTTAATTACTCTTTTATGAATATTGATTCACTTTTTTTAATTGATCCTGATAAATATCCAGATCTCAAATCAATAATTAAAGAAATTCAACTTTGGGACAGAAAAACAGATGCAGGCTCTTATGGAGCAGGTGCATATGGAATTTTATATTCGTATTTACGGAAATACTATCGAAAGCTACCAGAACCTAAAATTTTCCCCAAAAGTTACCTTATTGAAGGGCTTAAAGAAACAAAAAAACATATGATAAAGTATTTTGGTAAAACTAAAGTAATGCTGGGTGAGTACCAAAAATTGGTTAGGGGGAATAAAGAGCTCCCTTCTTTTGGCTTACCTGATGTAATCACAGCAATGAGCTCAACTAATTATAAAGATGGAAAAGTTAGAGTTTTCAGCGGTGAGTCATATATTGAACTAGTAAAATTCACCAATTCAGGACCAGAAATAGAATCCATTATTTCATATGGAAGTTCAGATAAAGTTGACTCAAAACACTATTCAGATCAAATGGATTTATATCTTTCTTTTAAAACTAAAAAAATGACATTAGATAAAAACAAAGTTTATAAAAGTGCTAAAGAAATTTACTCCCCAAAGTAAGTTAAGATTTAATTGCCTTCTGGTATAAATTGATGTATTTGGGAAGTATATTTTTAATATCAAATTTTTTAGCTTTATCAAAGGCGTTATTTTTAAATTCTGCGTGTATTTTTTGATCCGATAAAATTTCAATACTTCTATTAGTCATCTGATTAATATCTCCAACAGGGCAAAGAAATCCACTCACACCATTCTCAACTACCTCTGAAAGACCTCCGGCATTACTGCAAACCACAGGAACTTTATGAACCATTGCCTCTAATGCTGAAAGACCAAAGCTTTCCTTCTCGGAGGGGAGTAAAAACAAGTCAGTAAAACAAAGGATTTTATCAATTTCATTACTGTTTCCAAGAAAAACAACATATTTATTTAGTTCATGCTTTTTTGCATATCTAAGCGCCTTTTCCTTGTCAGGACCGTCACCTATCATTATTAATCTCACATTTAATTTACTCCTAAGTTTTTTGAAAATTTTCATAACATCTATTACTCGTTTTAAAGGTCTAAAATTACTTATATGAGTAATTACTAATTCATCTTTTTTAGCAATAACGCTTCTTTCACAAGGATCAGATAGATTTTCATATTTAGAAAAATCAATAAAATTTGGAATAACAGTTATTTCTTTATTAATGTCAAAAAGTTCTAGGGTATTATTTTTTAGACTATCTGATACGGTTGTAATATAATCAGAATTATTGATGCTAAAATTTACCGAAGTTTTATAAACTGGAAGATTTCCTACAAGAGTTATATCAGTCCCATGCAGGGTAGTTATTATTGGAACCCTAATTCCTTGATCTTCAAGCATTTTTTGCGCCATAAATGCAGCATATGCATGAGGAATTGCATAATGAACATGCATCAAGTCTATATTATTTGCCCTAATGACCTCTACTAATTTATTTGACAAAGCTAATTCATAGGGTTCATATTTAAAGAGATCATATTTTGGAAGGATGACTTCATGAAAATTTATTAAAGGATTTATACTATCTAATCTAACAGGTTGTTTATAAGTAACGAAATGTACTTCGTGATTCTCTTTTGACAATGAAAGACCAAGTTCAGTGGCGATAACCCCACTTCCACCAAATGTTGGATAACAAACTATTACAATTTTCATTTTAATAAATAATTGAGTCGTATATTATTTTCTGAATCCTAGTTCGGATATCGTGATCGCCAAGTAAATTATTATCCATCGATGGATATGTTCTATTTGATAAGAAAACATAAACAATTTCTTCTTCTGGATCAGCCCATGCATAGGTTCCAGTAAAACCCATATGACCAAAACTTTTTGGAGACACACATCCGCAAGTAGATCCTCTCCCATCAAGTTGAGGTTTATCAAATCCTATACCTCTTCTATTTCCTTTATCACAATAATAACAATAATTAAATAAGTCAAATGTTTTATCATCGAACAAGATTACATTATCATATTTCCCTTTTTTTAGAAACATTTGCATAATAACTCCTACTTCAGTTGCATTAGAAAACAAACCAGCATGTCCACCAATTCCACTTTGCATTGCTGCTCCCATGTCATGAACATATCCTCTTAGCTCACCATGTCTATAATATGTATCTAATTCTGAGGGGACTATCTCTTCACTGGAAATTATATTAGCTGGATTATACATTGTTCTTTTTAGGCCTAGAGGTTTATAAATTCTCTCATGAGCAATTTGTTGAAGCGATTTATTATATGTATTGTCAAAATATTTTTTTATTATAAAGAATGCTAAATCTGAATACCTATATTCAAGTGTATCAAGTAAAGGACTATTCTTAACTACTCTATCAATTTTTTTCAAGTAATTAGATTTTAGGTAGAGATTTTTATTTACAGGAATTGAAAATCTATTACTTTTTGATTTTCTATAATACTTTCGTTTCGGGAAAGAGTTTTTTCCTATAGTTTCTTTATAAAAAGGAATCCAAGGTACCAGGCGTGCGTAATGAGATAATATTTCCTTAATTGTAATAGTTGACTTATTAGAACCCTCA
Source organism: Flavobacteriaceae bacterium (assembly GCA_002728855.1). Taxonomy (GTDB): domain Bacteria; phylum Bacteroidota; class Bacteroidia; order Flavobacteriales; family Flavobacteriaceae. The sequence continues at coordinate 16,686 of PBWA01000016.1, read as the reverse complement.
TATTCCTGAATTAATTCACCGACCATATCGTCAATCTTTAGCTTTCCCCTATCAACTTCAGTGATCACAAGAGGGAGTGTTGCTAATATTTTAGTTAAAGAAGCAAGATCATATACATGATCATTTTTAACCTCTGTTTTCTTTTCATAAGTATGATGACCAAAGCTTTTATTATAAATTATTTTACCTCTTCTAGAGATAAATAGTTGAAGACCAGGAGTCATAAGTGAATCAATAGCAATTTCTGCTAGCCGATCAATTTCTTTTAATTTATTTGAATCGAAACCTAATAATGATGGTGATGAAAAACTTAATCTATTGATAGATTCTAATAAAATTCCATCGCTTACCTTAAATTCCGAAGAGGCTGAAACAGGTAATTTACCATCATACGAATCATATCCAAATATTTTATCAGTACTAACCCTTTGGCTAATAGGATTATTTTGATAACTAACAATAATTGCATCAATGCCTGTTATTTTCTCAATATCTTTTAGTGCATAGGGTTTTACAAAAATATTTAGTATAACTTTTTTATATTTTGCAATAGATTTTATTAGTTCTATATCTGACTTAAAAAATTTTTCAGATCGATATGGATTATCATCTTTACGATGAAGACTAATTATCACCTCATCGATATCTTTTAATTGACCTTCAATCTGCAATGATGAAATATTAGAATCAATGCTTTTAATTTTGCCGTATTTTTTAAGTCCATTTAAAAAGTCAATCCCACTGGCATCTCCTAATTGAATATGAGCATATTCTCTATTTTCTTCTAGTGGAAGAATATCATGATCATTTTTTAAAAGAGTGATACTTTTTTTGAAAGCTTCAGTAACCAATAATGTATCTAATTTTGTATTTAATTTTTGAAAGAGATTCTTACTCTCTATTATCTTTTTATTTTTGAGTCCAGCTTTATATTTAGCTATTAAAATCTTTTTAACTGATTCTTCCAACCTTGATTCTGAAATTTTTTTATTCTTATATGCAGTTTTGATTTTTTTAATTCCAAGAGGCACGTTATCTGAGACAAGAATTATATCATTTCCAGCTTGAAAAGCTGCCAAATCAACATTTTTAAATTTTTTATTATCTAAAACTCCTTTCATGTTCATGGCATCAGAAAAAATTAAGCCCTTAAAACCCATTTCTTTTTTAAGAAGTTTAGTTACCACCTCATATGACAATGAGGTAGGAACTTTATTGCTTCCAGTTAATTCCGGCACATTAAGATGAGCAATCATAACTGAAGAAAGCCCATTGTTAATTAAACTTTTATATGGATAAATTTCAACTTCATTTATTCTATCACTAGTGAAATTTACAAGAGGAAGTTCTTTATGCGAATCTTGATAGGTGTCTCCATGTCCAGGAAAATGTTTTCCAGAAGTCAAAATTCCAGCCTCATGTAGACCCTGCATCAATGCAGTTGCTTTTGATACAACGTTATATTTATCTTGACCAAATGATCGATTACCAATAATTGGATTATTTGGATTAGTATTTAGATCTAACACCGGAGAAAAACTGATATTTATTCCTAAGAGTTTTTCTTGTTCACCCATTCTTTTTCCAATCCTTTTTATTATGTCATTATCACTGACTGCTCCTAGTGTCATGCTCCATGGAAACTTAATCACTGAATCTAGCCTCATTGAGACTCCCCACTCAGCATCCATCCCTATGAGTAATGGAGTTTTTGATTTTTTTTGAAATTCATTTAGCCATTTTGAATGCTCATAGGGGGTTCCAAGTGAAAATATCAAACCACCTATATGATATTTACTAATTAAATTCAAAATTTCAGCTTTATGTGACTGACCATACTTTGGAAAAACAATTGGCATAAATAATTGACCAATTTTTTCATCAAGGCTTAAACCGTTGTAAATACTATCGGCCCATTCGATTTGCTTTTGATAATCTTCAGTAAGTAAAGGATTTTTCTCCTGAGAAAAACAGAACGAGAAGAAGCTCATTAATAAAACCCTTATAAAACTCCTCATTTAGTGATGAATTTATTTAGCCAACTATTTGATGCAGTAGTTTCCCACTTGTCAATATAGTCTTTTTTACTATTTATTAACGTATTAAAGACAATTGTATTAGATTTCAAATTACCAGCAGTTACCTCTGATTTAATATTATTAAAATTAATTTTTTTAATATCTTCTCCTTCTTTAAATGATACAATTTGGCGATTTAAAAGAGAGATGTCTAAATCTTCTTCAATTGTTTTGATGAATCGAACAGAATCGTCAATTGAACAACCACTTAAATTTTGACCCTCTTGATTTGCACATATAACTATAAAGTGATTGTAAGGAATAAGAATTGACCCTTGAATATTTTGGCCATGAGATTTCCAATTACCTAAAAATTTATTTGAATTTTTTTCAACTAAATTAACTTCATCATTAGATAGCTCACGATCAGCAGTGTATATCCATAATTTTGAGTTTTCAGGTAAATCTGAGAAGGAAACTTTCATTTTAAAATTCTTCTGCTTTCGATACTAACTCAGCAATATCTAAAACAATGGTTTTTTTATTTTCATCTAATGCCTTAACTCCATCGGACATCATAATATTGCAAAAAGGACATGCAACTGCAATAACATCAGATCCCGTATCTAGAGCCTCTTCGGTTCGCAATATATTAACATCTTTATGTCCCTTTTCAGGCTCTTTAAACATTTGAGCACCTCCAGCACCACAACATAATCCTTTTGATCTTGAGTTTTTCATTTCTACTAAATCAAGATCAAGCTCTTTTATTAAGTTCCTGGGCGCTTCATAAATTTTATTTGCTCTTCCCAAATAGCAAGAGTCATGATAAGTTATTTTCTTACCTTTAAAGTTTCCACCACTTATTTTTATTCTATTTTCCCTTATAAGCATGTTGATGAACTCTGTGTGGTGAATCACTTGATATGATCCGCCAAGTTCTGGATATTCATTTTTAAGTGTATTAAAGCAATGAGGGCAGGTTGTGACAATTTTTTTTACTTTATAACCATTTAAAATTTCAATATTATTTATTGCCTGCATCTGAAAAATAAACTCATTACCAGATCTTTTAGCGGGATCACCGGTACAGCTCTCTTCATTCCCTAGAATTGCATATGATACATTTGCATTATTAAGAATTTTGATAAATGACTTTGTTACTTTTTTTGCTCTTTCGTCAAAACTTCCTGCACAACCGACCCAAAAAATAACATCTGGCTCTTCGCCTTTAGATTTAAGTTCAGATAGGATTGGTATTTCCATCAATTAATATTTATTTTTCTCCATCGTCGAAGACCTGGATTTTAACTTCCTTTTCAATAAGGTCCGTAAATTTCCCATTATATCTAGTAGCTTTAACTAAATGATTATCAATCCAATGATAGTTTCCTCCTCTTGGTTTTCCCATTAGTAAGCTGTGATACTTAAATCCACTGTCATTTAACCATTTCTCTGTTATTTCACGATGTGATTCTAGTCTAGCAGTAAAAAAACATATGATATGACCCTCCTCATACCATTTATTAAGTGTTTCAAGTGCATCAGGATAAACTTTTGCAGTAGCCATTCTTTCAGGTTCTTCATTTGGTATATCATCACATATTGTTCCATCAATATCAATCAAATAATTTGTTGTTCCTTCAGGGAGCACAGGACTCACAATCTCGCCTTCTTCAACTTTTTTATTCAAATACTTTTCTACTTCTTCTTTTCGCATTTTTTACAAATTTAAATTAATTTTCTTTTGCCCAAAGCACTCTATCTTGATTACTAAAAGGCCATGGGGCACCATTATTTTCAATATTTCCTATCATATTATTTAAGTCATTTGGTGCTGCAGAATTTTCCATTACTAAATATTGTCTAAGGTCCATAATGATAGATAATGGATCTATATCAATAGGGCAAGCTTCCACACATGCATTGCAGGATGTACACGCCCATATTTCTTCATGTGAAATATAATCACCAATTAGCTGTTTACCATCATTGTTAATTTTTCCTTTTCCATTAATATTTCTTCCAATTTCCTCAATTCTATCTCTGGTATCCATCATTATCTTTCTGGGCGAAAGTTTTTTCCCAGTTTGGTTTGCAGGACATTCAGCAGTGCATCTTCCGCACTCAGTACATGTGTAAGCATTTAATAATTGAATCCATGTCAAATCATTTGCGTCAGATGCACCAAATTTATCTGTTATTTCGCCTGGTGAATTTGATTCATATTGATTTGCATTAGGATCAAGCATTAGTTTGACTTCTCTAGTCACTAATTCGTTATTTTTCATATATCCATTTGGTTTCAAATTAGAAAAGTAAGTATTAGGAAAAGCTAAGATTATATGCAAATGTTTAGAATAATATAAATAATTAAGAAAGATAAAAATACCTATGATATGGGACCACCAAAATATTCTCTCTAATATAAACAGAGATTCTACATTGAATGAGTCAAAAAGAGGGATTAAAAATGATGAGACAGGAAAAGCACCTGCTTTGATATATCCTGGATAATCTGCATTTTGGAGTAATGAATCAGTTACATTCATTAACAGAAAAAGAGTCATCAATATTAGTTCAAAATATAAAATTAAATTAGCGTCTTTTTTTGGCCATCCACCCATCTCAGGCTTTAAGAATCGTTTTAATTTCAAAATATTTCTTCTAGCCCAAAAAACAACTACTGCTAAAATAATTAGGGCGGCAAAAATTTCAAATACACTGATTATAAAGCTGTAGAAGCTTCCTAAAGAGGACGCGAATACTCTATGAGTTCCAAGAATGCCATCAGTAATAATTTCAAGTAATTCAATATTCATTATTATGAATCCAGCATATATCACAACATGAAAAATTCCAGCAATTGGTCTGTTAATCATTTTTGATTGACCTACAGATACGCGAAGCATCTTAAGCCATCTCTTTTTCTTTTGATCACTTCTGTCAATATCTCTGCCAAGTAAAATATTTCTTTTTAGAAGTAATACATTTCTTCTAAAAAACCAAATAGAAAAAATTAAGAGACTTGTAAAAATTATATTTGGTATGTATGTAATTATCAAATTTTAATTTATTTATTTGGCTGATAGGGTTTTTGTTTTTTACCAAACAAGGAAAACTGAACATACCTACTTGGATTTGATTTCAAATCAGACAACAACTCTTCCAGTTCCTTTGAAGACCGGCTCAAATTATTGTATAGGTCTTCATTATTGATAAATTTTCCTAATGTGCCTTCACCATTTTCAACTTTTGTTAAAATGTTATTGATGTTATTTAATGATTCAGATAATTTACTGAAAGTATTAGTAAAATCAATCTTAGCTAATGAGTCAGAGAGCTTATTTATGTTTTTAGTTGCAGCTGCTGCATTTTTGAATGATAGATTCAAAGCTGATTTATTTTCATCGATTACATCAATTAATCTTTCTGAAGATCTATTAATATTATTTACAGACTGCGAAAGGTTTTCCAGTGTGTTTTTAAGGTTGTTTTGAGTCTCGTAATTTAAAACATTGCTAACTCCTGAAAAAAGTGAATCAACACTTGTCAACATACTTTCAATTTTTTCTTGAAGTGGGGCAATTTGTCTATTGATTAACTCCGTTAAACCCGGTTTTACCTCTGATGGTATCGTNTCGTTACTTCTTATTGTNTTNTTTGAATTAAAAACTGGGTCAATTGATATAGCTTTACCNCCTATGAGTCCTGCTTCATAAAAAACAGCCTTACTATCAGAAGAAAAATTCAAGTCTTCATCAATTCTCATCGAGACAACAATCTTAGTAGAACCTGGAAGAAAATCAATCTCGGATACATTTCCAATAACTAATCCGTTAATTGTAACTTTTGCTCCAACGACTAGTCCTTCAACTTCATCATAAACTGTATGAATAACTTTATCGTTTTCAAATATTGAGGATCTTTTCAAAAAACTAAAACCAAAAATAAAAAGAGCAATTCCAAGAAGAACTAGAAGTGCTGCTTTGATTTCGGGTTTTCTGTTAAAAAAAGCTGTCATAAATAATTTTTTACGCATTTAAAATTAACATATTTACATCTAATATTCTATAACTCATTTTATAACTGAATTTAAGGGTACTTTCTTATTATTCTTGAAAGCTACAATAAACGCAGATTTATATCCACTTTTTCTAGCTTTTCTTTTATTTTTTTTTGCTTCCTGGTAGTTAGATGTCTCTCCATAAAAGTACCTGTAAATTAAGCCATCTTTTTCTTTGTAAAGAGGGTTTAGCCCTTTAAAATTATATTTTTTTAAAGCTACGGATTTTTTACTAGCAGATATTTGGACTCTAAAAACTATATTGTTGCCATCTATTTTAACTGGTTCTTCAGTCATCTCTAGATTATCTTGTTTAGAAAAAACCTCATTATCTGAATAAGAGGTTTCTAATATCTTTTTATAATTAACTATTGCTTTAGCAATTGCACTTGACATTTGATCTTGTCCCTTTTTAGAATTTAAGTAAGCACCTTCTTTTTTATTTGTCAAAAAGCCTGTCTCAACAAGAACACTTGGCATATATGTATATTTCAAAACAACAAAACCAGCTTGCTTAACACTCCTATCTTTTCGTTTTAAGTTATTAACAAAACTCTTTTGAATAGTATTTGCAGCATTTATACTTTGATCTAAATAAGTTTCTTGCATTAGGATAAGACTAATTACAGACTCGGGATCATTAGGGTTGAAACCATCGTATTTCTTCTCATAATCTTCCTCTAAAAAAATTACTGAATTTTCCTTTTGAGCAACTTTGAAATTTCTTTCATTTTCGTGAAGTCCTAGAACAAAAGTACCAGCTCCAAAGGCTTTAGAAGAAGTAAATGCGTCACAGTGAATCGAAATAAAAAGATCAGCATCGGCCTTGTTAGCAATATTTGCTCTTTGAATTAAGTCTACAAACACATCTTTTTTACGCGTATATATAACCTTTATATCATTGGCTTTTTCTAATATTGCTCCAACTTTAAGAGCTATATTCAATGCGATATTTTTTTCATAATAACCATTGCCTCTATTACCACTGTCTCTCCCTCCGTGACCAGCATCAAGTACAACTACAAATTTTTTATTGGGATTTATTTTTCCACTAAGACTACTAGTTGATAATGCATTTATAATTAGAATCCCAAAAATTAACCTGATAATCATATAATAATTTATTAATTCATTTGTTTAATAAATGTTAACGTTTATTGAAAATTAAAAATATCATTAATTTTGATGATTCATTTAACACTACAAATTTAGGATTATCTACTTGCAAATAGAGCTATACATTACTGTAATTTTATTAACACTTTGTGAATTATCTTATTCATTTCCTCAAAATGAAATTGACTCACTTAAAGTTTTAAGAGAATATGAAATTGAAAACTCATCTGTCTCTAATGATTCTATAAATGATACTCAAATTGAAGAGAAGCCACTTCTAATTGATCTAGTAAGATATAATGCAAAGAATTATGTAAGAATCGATCAAAATGAAAAAAAACTCTATTTGTATGATAATGCTGAACTGTATTATCAAGATATTGAGTTAAAGGCAGGTATTATTATACTTGATTACTCCATTAACGAAGTCATGGCTGGAAGAATTCCTGATAGTTTGGGAAAGCTGAGTCAATATCCTAATTTCAAACAAGGGCAAAATGAGGTGAACCCAGATTCTCTTAGATATAATTTTGATACTCAAAAAGCACTAATTTGGAATTCAAAATCAGAACAAAGTGGAATGAATGTTTTTGCCTCTTATACAAAAAAGGAAAATGATTCTGTCTATTATTTAAAAGATGCTAAAGTTACAACAGGAGGTGATTTTGACACTACTGATTATTACTTTAGGATCAGAAAGGGTAAACTGGTTCCAGGTGGTAAAATTGTTACCGGATTTACAAATATGTATATCGCTGATGTGCCTACACCAATCGCATTGCCATTTGCCTATTTTCCGTCATCTCAAAAGCAACAATCAGGATTTCTATTTCCCACTATTGGTGAGAGTAATAATCGAGGGTATTATTTACAAAACGGAGGTTATTATTTACCCATTTCTGATTTTATAGATCTTGCTGTACTTGGAGATTATTACACTAATGGAAGTTATGGCTTCAGAACAGATTCTAAATATATAAAACGCTATAAATTTGCAGGGAATTTTAGTTTTCGCTATGAAAATCTTATAGATGGAGAAAGAGGTCTTCCTAATTATTCTAAATCGACAGTTTTTAACGTAAGATGGAGTCATTCTAAAGACAGTAAATCTTCGCCAAACTCTAATTTCTCTGCATCTGTTAATTTTGGAAGTAGTGACTACTTTAGGCAATCGGTTAATCAGTTAAATACTGCTAATTTTCTTAATAATAATTTAAGTTCATCAATTTCATATTCCAGAAATTTAAGTAATAGTCCAAGAATTTCTGCTTCAATAAATGCTAATTTATCTCAAAATTCTCGAACAAAGAGTGTAAACCTTACCCTTCCAAGTTTTCAAGCAAATATGGAAAGAATTTATCCTTTTGCAAAAAAAGGTGGCGGTGGAAAGGGGTTAATTAGAAATATAAATTTTCAGTATTCTACTCAAGCTATAAATACTGTTATTACAACTGAAGATGAATTGTTTTCAAAATCAATGTTTAAAAACGCTCAATATGGAATGGTACATAATATTCCGTTAACAACAAATTTTAAAGTATTCAAGTATTTTAGTGTTTCTGTAGGTGGAAAATATAAAGAGGTTTGGACTCCAAGTGTTATTAGGTATAATAATTATAATGAATCTTCTGGAGTAGCTTTAAAGGAAACTATTAATAAATTTGATGCCTTCAGGACGTATAGTTATTCCGCAAGTGTAGGAACTACAATATACGGGATACTGAATTTTAAAGAAACCAGTAAAATTCAATCAATTAGGCATACAGTCAGACCAAGCATAAGCTATTCCTCAGTTCCAAGTTTTGATCAATATTTTGATACTTACATAATTGATGCAAATGGAAATACAGCAGAGTATACAAGATTTGAAGGGGCTTTGTATGGATCACCTGCAAATTTTAAAGCTCAATCAATTGGAATTAGTGTGGGTAATAATCTTGAGGCTAAAGTGCTAGACTCAATTGGGTCGGAACCCAGAAAGATTAAAATATTAAATAATTTAAATCTAAGCACGGGTTATAATTTTTTAGCTAATCAATTTAAATGGAATCCAGTTAGAATGACTACGGGGTTTGACGTCTATGAAGGTGTTACAATAAATTTGGGCGCAACATTTGATCCCTATGCGTTAAATGAAAATAATCAAAGAATAAATAAATTTAATATTGAAAATGGAGGTGGCCTTTTAAGGTTAACAAGTGGTAATTTAAATACAAGCTATAAATTTTCCAGTAAAGATTTTAGTAATGAAGACGATGAACAAGATATAGTATATTCAGAATCAACCTCAGGAGGAGGAAGAGCTGATAATCTATTTGGAGACAATATTGACACTCAAGGACCAATTGAAAGAAGTTCTGAACCAGTTTCTACCTACCCATCTTATAGAACCAAGATCCCTTGGGAATTTAATTTAGCTTACTCGCTAACATATAGAAATGACAGAAAACAAAATGACTTTTCGACAAATTCTTTGATGTTTTCAGGTGATGTAGACCTGACCCCCAAATGGAAAGTTGGATTATCCTCTGGTTATGATTTCAAAAATAAAGGTTTTACTTATACTCAGTTTAGATTTGACAGGGATTTAGACAGCTGGGCTCTAAATTTTAGTTGGGTTCCCTTCAGTGACAGATCATCTTGGAATTTTTTTATTGGAATCAAGTCAGGTCTTCTAAGTGATATCAAGTATGAAAAACAGCGTGAGCCAGATAGAAGATATAGCAACCCAGGTATTTTATAATTAAAAAAATGAAAAAAAAAGTAATAAATACATCAAATGCCCCATCGGCAATCGGTCCATATAATCAGTCCATCAAAATTAATGACATGCTTTTCATTTCAGGTCAAATACCATTGATAGCAGACACGATGAAATTGGTTTCTGGAAGCATTGAAGAAGAAACACATCAAGTAATGAAAAACCTTGGATTTATTCTTGAAAAAGCAAAAATGCAGTTTAGAGATGTTGTAAAATCAACTATTTATTTAGATGATATGGAAAATTTTTCAACAGTTAATGAGGTTTATGGATCATATTTTGATAAAGGTGATGAGCCTTCAAGAGAGACAGTTGCTGTAAAGTCGTTACCTAAAAATGTGAGAATTGAAATTTCTATGATAGCAGTAAACCAATAAAATAATTTGAATTAAGTGTTTTATTGTTACTTATTAATTTTTTGATGATAAGAAACTAGCCCGTCAATTGGCTGTTTGATAACTTTACCAAGATTTAAATTATTTTTTTCTAATATCTTTTTTAATTCATCTTTCAGATAAAATGCTATGGATCCAACAAAATGAATTGGAATTTCCTTTGCATTAGTAAATTGAAATATTTGGTTATCAATAAATATCTGAAATCCCTTATTTAAAATCTCTTGTACAATAGGCTCAGATCTATTTTCGACTAAAAATTTTGCGAAACTAGCTAAATATCCTGGAGGATTATCCTTTCTATAAATATTCTCTTTAACAACGTTTGGATTTAAATCATAATCTCTTGAAAATTTATCAGCTAATTCTTTGGGCATTTGTTTAAAATAATATGCTCTAAGTAATTCTTTTCCAAAATAATTTCCACTTGCCTGATCCATTAGAAGGTATCCTAAAGAAGTAATTCTTTGTTCAATATCCTCTCCGTCAAAGTATGTGCAGTTTGAACCAGTTCCCAGAATACATACAACTGATGGAACGTCATCATCAACAACAGAGTATACAGCTGCATATGTATCCTCTTTAATAGAAAATTTAGCTTTAGTAAAGATTTTTTCAAATGCCTTTTTCATTCTAGCCACTGATGAATCAACGCCACATCCTGCCCCATAAAAATATAGATGTGAAATTTTATTTCTGTTTTGATAAATCTCAAAATTATTAACTATTCTTTCGTTAATTATAAGAGAAGATAAATAATGTGGATTTAATCCTAAAGTTTGTGTTGAGAATGTGACTTTGGAGTTTTTGTCTATGCAAATCCAATCTGCTTTTGTAGCACCACTATCAACAATTAAAACCATTTAATATTAGATTTTATGAATATAACTAGCTAAATCAATTAGTTTGTTAGAATACCCGTACTCATTATCATACCATGATATTATCTTATAAAAATTTGAATTTAGTTCCATCCCTGCGTTTGCATCAAAAATAGAGGTTCTAACATCTCCGATGAAATCTTGAGACACTACAGGCTCATCACAATAACCTAAGATGCCCTTTAGATCATTTTCAGAAGAAATTTTCATACGATTTTTTATTTCATCATATGATGTATTCTGCTTTAATCTGACAGTTAAGTCAACAACTGAAACATTAGCGGTTGGTACTCTAAATGCCATACCTGTTAGTTTTCCATCCAAAGATGGAATAACCTTTGTTACAGCTTTTGCAGCTCCAGTCGAGGCAGGTATAATGTTTAATAAAGAACTTCTTCCACCTCGAAAATCTTTTTTTGATGGACCATCAACAGTAAATTGAGTTGCAGTTGTTGCGTGAACTGTGGTCATAAGACCTTCGACTATTTCAAAATTATCATTTAAAACCTTAGCAATTGGTGCCAAACAGTTAGTAGTACAAGAAGCATTTGAAACAATAGTATCTGAGGAATTTACTTGATTATGATTTACACCCATTACAAACATGGGAGCATCAGGAGAGGGAGCTGAAATAACAACTTTCTTAGCTCCTGCTTTGATATGTAAACCTGCTTTTTCTAAATTTGTAAAAATTCCAGTACACTCAGCAATTATATCAGTTTCAAAAGAGTTCCATTGAATTTTTTCAGGATTCATTTCAGAAAATAATTGTATTTTTTTTCCATCAACAATTAATTTATTTTCTTCAACTTTTATATCGCCATTATAAGTTCCATGCACTGAATCATATTTTAACAAATAAGCTAAATGATTTGAATCTAAAAGATCATTTATAGCAACTATATTCACATCAGGATTTTTCATCGCGGCTCTAAATACCAACCTTCCGATTCTCCCAAAACCATTAATTCCAATATTCATAATAAATTATTTTAGTTTAATTATTAAATAGAGAGTATATCAGATACTCTAATAAGATTTTTGTTAATTTCCGACTTTCCTTTAATAGCTTTATCTAAGGGACATAAAGTCATTTCGTTATTGATTATGCCAATCATTGAATTAGATTCTCCTGATAATAGTTTTTCTACAGCATATACTCCCATGCGAGAAGCTAATACTCTGTCGAAACAGCTTGGAGAACCTCCTCTTTGCATATGTCCCATGACAGAAACTCTTACTTCATATTCTGGAAGATTTTTTTCGATATAGGATGCAATTTCAAAAACATTTTTACCTGTTTTATCTCCCTCAGCAACTACAACTATACTGGATGACTTTCCTGATTTTTCACTTCTTTTGAGGGAGTCTAATAAACGTTCTAAACCCATGTTTGCCTCTGGAACTAAAATTTCTTCCGCTCCTGCCCCAATTCCTGCATTAAGTGCTATATGTCCAGCATCTCTTCCCATTACTTCAACAAAAAATAATCTATTATGGGAAATTGCAGTATCTCTAATCTTATCAATTGCATTAATTACAGTATTTAGTGCTGTATCGTAGCCAATAGTATATTGGGTGCCATATATGTCATTATCGATTGTACCAGGTATACCCAATATTGGTATGGAAAATTCTTTTTGAAAAATCATAGCGGCAGTAAAAGTACCATCACCCCCAATAACAATAAGAGCGTCTAAGTTATTTTTTTTGATGTTATCGTGAGCTTTTTTACGTCCCTTCTCAGTTCTAAACTCTTCACATCTAGCTGTTTTTAATATTGTCCCTCCTTTGTTTATAATATTATTTACACTTCTGGCATTCATTACTCTCATTTTGCCATCAATAAGACCTTGATAGCCAAAAAGAACTCCCACTATCTCTACTTTATTGTAAACACAGGATCTTACTACTGATCTAACAGCAGCATTCATGCCAGGGGCATCACCTCCAGAAGTTAATACGCCAATTTTTTTTATCACTAACATGAAAAAAAGAGTTTAAATTTAAGTATTAATAGAAATAAATTAAAAATACTTTGTCATTTTTTTCTTTTTATAATGATGGAAAGTAGTTCACTAAATGTTTCAAAATCCACATCATATGAAAGACCTACTCCCTGGGTATATCCCAATTCATCTCCAATATATCTGAACTCATTCTCTTTATTAAAAACTTTTGCCTTTAATGATCCATCTTGATTTAAGATAAAATCGATTTGAACATCTCCAACAATTAATGTTTCCTCTACTCCACCAAAAGGAACACCTATTTCTCCATTTATTAATATTTTATCTGTTATTTGAGTTGATAATGTTAATCCAAGTCTATCCTCTGAGTCTAAATCAAGATATTTACTTTTATCTCCTTGAAGATAATTGACTCCAAAAAGAAGCTTACCCTCATTGCCACCAATAAGACTACTTAATATATCTGATGCTTTTTCATATAAGTTATTTGTGATTCCTTGAACACTAACACTTACTTCACTTATGAAAATGCCCTGCGACAATAGTGATATTGCTTGAAGTTGACTGATTTGGGGGTCTGACAATCTATAATTTATTTCTGACTTAACTACTCCACTTGCATTTGGGAAATTTATTTGAAATATTGGGTCATCTGGTTTTAAAAGATTTCCTTGAAGTTTAATTATAACATCAGTTGGTATTTTTTTATTAAAATTTGGATTATCTAAAAGTAATGCTGGGTTAGCGCCACCTGGAACTTTATATATTGCATCAATATTCATTATTGCTGAATAGGGATCTCCCTCCCAGGTTATAGTTCCACCAGGCATTAATTCAAATTTTTTGTCAATTAAGCTCAAATTTTTAAAATTATAGATTCCCTCAGAGATATTATAGTCACCCCAAATATTAAACTTCCCTTTAGTATTGATTTCCATTAAAATGTTTCCTGCACCCTTTCCTTTTAAAAAACTCCCAGATTCATTATCAATTACAATAGCAATCTCTGCATCAGAATCAATATCTAGCTCGAAATCCATTTCTAAACCCAGGATGCTTTTAAAATCATTTTCATTGGACAGATTAACATAAACTTTTGATTTATCTTTAAAATCAATAAAAGTAGGATCAATTATTCCATAATCTTCAGCCCAAGGAATATTAATTATCGTGCCTTTTTGAGTTTCACCTTTGAGATCAATATTTAGATTTTTTGAGGGACCTGATAATACTACATCACCTTTAAAAAATCCATTCCCATAAAAAATAGCATCATCATTTTTCGGAATATCAATCATCATAATTCTATCTGAATTAATTTTCAAATTAAAATTCCAATCTTTGAAATTCATATGATCAATTTCTCCACTCATGAATGCTTGAGTTTTAAATTTACTGTCAATGAATTTTGTGTTCTTGAAATTAAAACTTTGATTAATTAGAGAGACTTCGGCACCATCAATAAATTCATAATTAGCATTAATATAGTTTACTTTAAGACCTGAATTATTTAGAATTAATTTACCCGTATGATATGGAGAAGTAATTGGCCCCCATAAATTTACATTACCAGTGACTTCTCCTTTTATGTTCTTGATGTTATCTTTTCCTATTGGAGATAAAAATTTTAGGTCAAATTGATTAAAGTCTAAATCAATATCCAATCTAGGATTCATATCGATTCCAATTATGCTACCATTTCCAACCAAGGTTTTATTGTCATTTTTTTCAATAAACATTTTGATTCCATATGAATTAATTTGAGTATTGCCAGTGGATACAACTGAAATGTCTCCAATTTTGTCATTATTAATTTGAAAATTATCAGCATCAAGAGCAATTTTTAATGTATTGTCAGTTATTGATCTTTTAAGCTCAACGGAGCTATTTAATATTCCTTGTAATTTAAACCTCTCAAAATCAGGTGATATTTTATCTATTGAAACATTGTTTATTTTTAATTTCAGGTCAAAATCTTTGTCAGAATAATATCCTCCAGAAAATGAAATTTCCTGGTCACTAATATTAGCTTTAAATGAATCTACCAAAAACCTTTTATTATTATGATTATAACTAATTGTACCAGATTTATCAGGATTGATTTTCCATAGATTATTTTTAAATAAAATTTCTGAATTTTCAATTTCTAAAAAAGAAATTCCATTTCTGTAACTATAATTTGAGTTAATTGTTATCTGATTGTTAAATTTTTCACCATGATCGAGGCTTATAATTAAATTTAGCGGTCTATTTGATTCGTTTATGAAACTCTCTAAATTTTTAAAACTATAATTTTTTGTTTTAATTTCATCTGCCAGAATCGATGCTTTATAATTAACATTTCCAGTATCTATTTTGAGATCTAACCCTATAATATTTAATTCATTGTATGTGAAAAAGGGTAAATAAAGATTAAGGCTTGAGTTGTTTTTTAATGTCGAAATTTTCCCGTCAAAAGTAATTTCTTCATCACCTTTGAATCTTGGATAAATGTTTTTTATAAAATTATTATCAACTCTTAGTTGAAATGATAAATCTTGATCATGCACATATTTTTTTTCTGATAAAGGTTGATATATTTCACCTAAAAAGTTTGTAAATATCTTCTTAAGATCAGTAATATAATAATCACCATATATTTTCCCTGAAAAAGCATTTGAATTCTTAATTTCAATCTCTCTGTACTTAGATTTTAAAAGGTTTTCTATAGAAAAATCTGTGAATATGAAATCAGAATGTTCTCCATGAAATTTAAAATCTTGAAAATTTAAAACTCCTGATAGATTATCAACTTGAGTCCCAGAATAATTAATTAATATATTTCCAGATAAATATAACTCCTTATCTGTTTGATCATTAGTCAAATTATTTAAACAAACTCTATCTATCTTGATCAATCCTGTATGAGATAGTTTATCAGTTTCATATTCTGATAATATAGATAAATCAATTTTCAAATCTTTGTCATTGATTGCTATTTTGTTCTCATAGCCATTAATTGTCTTTTCTGTAAATAACTTAATGTCTTTAAATATTTTCGATAGATACTTTATGCTAGTAAAATCAGTATTAAGATTAATTAAACTGATATTCGAAATTGTCCCATTGGCTGTTAAATTAACTTTTCCGTTAATTTCTACTAAACCTTCAATAAAAGAACTCAAATCAAATTTTTGAAAGTTTAAATCTGAATATATTTTGCTGAAAAATAACTCTTTCTGATTAATATTTAAATCTGCATTTACTGATGAAATTATATTTCCTTTTTCTGAAGAAAGAAAAAGATCACCATTTATATTATTGTTATTTAAAGTTACTGATCCATTCAAGTTTACATCACCTAAATTTTTAATTTCTTTTAATACAACAGGATTTACAAGTGGTTTTAAAAGTTTTTCATATCCATTTGAAAAAAAGTAAAGTGATTCAATTTTTGATTTAATTTCGAAATTATTGTCAAGGATATTTTTTTATTTTTA
>PBWA01000015.1 GCA_002728855.1 Flavobacteriaceae bacterium | reverse complement strand
ATTTTCAAACAAGAAAGGGAGGTGCTCTTCAATGCGAGGGTAGTGAAAAAGAATCTATTTCAATTCCATTAAATCCTGGATCATGTGCCATTCATCATGGAAATACTCTTCATTACAGCAGAGGAAATTCAACCAATAATAATCGAAGAGCTTTCATTTTAAATTATAGGCCAAAGAAAATGGTCGAATTAGAAAGGGAAAAGGGTTATGATCATACGGGAGATATTAAACAAGAAAATAAAAATAAATAATTAAAAATTATTTATAAACATCACTTTTCACTTTTTATGAGACAATTATCACTTCTTTTTTTGTTATTATTTATAATTACAAATTCTTTTTGTCAAGGGAAGAAAGTAGTACTTGAAGAAGTGGAGGTCAAAGAAAAAGCTATACCAGAGATCACTATTTCAGGGACTAGGTATTCATATAAGGAAAGAGATTTTTTTATAAAAACACTTTTAACTCAACCTTTTTGGAGAAAGGATTTTAAGATGAAACTTGATTTAAGTTATTTTTATCAAACTAAGCAAAATGATTTTTTAATAAAAGGAGAAACTATTGTAAAAATTGACAGTATAATATTATCAAGGAAGCATAAATATAAATCCAACAGAAAAATAAAAAGACTACTACCTATAATAAAGAAAGTTTCAATTAATCAAAATATTTCAACTGAGGTCATAATAGAAACTTCTATAATAAATCAACTTAAATAATTCTTTCTTTGTTTGACTCTTTCTTCTTGTTTTTTAAGGTGAAAATCTAAAAATTTTTGCTAATTGGTCTATGAAGTTTCTTGAAACTTTAGAGGGTTTATAATTTTTAAAATGATTCATTTTTTATAAATTATACTAAAATTAGAACAAAATTTAAATCTTAAGTTTAATGAAAAAATTTATATTCTTGTTTTTTTTCACTTCTGTTCTTTTTGCTCAGCAAAATATGAAACCAGAGGAAACTGAAGTTTGGGAGCCTGAGCCAAATGTAGTTACTCCAGGAATTCTATTTTCACCACCTAGTGATGCAATCATACTTTTTGATGGCTCTGATTTTTCAAAATGGCAACACCAAGGTTCTAAAGATCCTGTTCAATGGACTCTAAATAGCGATAAATCTATGACAGTTAAACCTGGTACTGGAAGCATAAATACTATTGAAGAACATGGCTCAATCCAATTACATCTTGAATGGAAAACCCCAAATGTAATAAAAGGAGAAGGACAGGGTAGAGGCAATAGTGGAATTTATTTTCAAAGAAGATACGAAGTTCAAGTTTTAGATAGTTATGAAAACAGAACCTATTCAAATGGCCAAGCTTCATCAATTTACAAACAGCATATTCCATTAGTCAATGCTACTAGAGCCCCTGGGGTTTGGCAGACCTATGATATTATTTTTATTGAGCCTGAGTTTGACTCAAGAGGAGAACCAACAAAGCCAGGAACCTTTACAGTTTTTCTCAATGGTGTTTTGGTTCAAAATAATGTTGAAATTCTAGGTACTACTGAATATATTGGTTTGCCAAAAACTAAAAGAGATGATATGCCAAAACATCGTTCTTTACTTCTTCAAGATCATGGAGACTTAGTAAGTTTTAGAAATATTTGGATTAGAAAGCTATAAACTATCTTGGATTTATTTTAATAAAATCCAGTTTTATTTAGATACTCTGATTTTAATCTATTGATTTTTTTTATAAATGAGTGAATACTTTTTTTATCAGCTAAAAATTTAATATACTGGTTATCTATGTATATTGAGTAAATTTTTTTTTCTCCTTTATAAATAACCATTTTATAAAAAGGAATGACTAATCCGTATGTTTCCAGTAGAGCTCTAAACCTTACAATAATTCCATTAGACCTTATTTCAATATTGCATTGATTTATATTGTTATCTAATTTTAAAAGCTCTACAATATCATTTGATGCATCTGTGATAATTAGTTTATCTGAACCATTTCCGCCTATTTTTAACCTTTCAAATAAAGTAAGTGGCTTTCCAACTCTATCAATTAAAAGATCCTTAGTTTTTTTACAGTTGTAAGATAAGTTTTTTAGCACAGCACAATTTTAATCTTTGTCAACATAAACAACTTTTCCGCCTGTTCGAATATTTTCTTTAATCCTTTTTGTTTCAGAGTAAACATTGACAATCCCTCCTGTTCTAATATTTAACTCTAAAATATCTGTTGCAGAAACATCAGCTATCGAACCAGTATTAACATATATTTTTGATTCTTCAGATTGGAGAGTTTCAGCATTTATCTCTCCCCCCGTAGTTGTTTTACCGATATGGATATCTGTTCTTCCTGTTAGGTATATAATTGATCCTGTATTAATTTTGGTAGAAATCTCTTTTACATCAAGAATATAATCTTGAATTGACCCACTATCTGCTTTGATTATTATTTTTTCTTGTTTAATGGTGTCTTTTGAAAAAACGATGGCACCTTCGTGAGTATTTATTTTATCTATTTTTTCATAGTAGAGTTTCACATTAGTTTTAGAACCCCTGAATCTTTTCTCTAATCCCATTCTTATTTTTAGTTCTCCATTTTTATTTTTTACAACTGCATATGAAGGAAATTCTCCACTTATCTCTACTTTGTTAGAGGATGATTTTATTAATTCAATATTAAGTAAATCATAAACTTTTAGTCTATTAAAGTCCCCAACATTTCTTTCAATTATAGATTGAGAAAAAAGATTAAAAGTTAAAATTAGTCCAAAAAAAGAGAAAAGAACTTGCTTTTTCATTCAGGACAAAGTTAAAAACTATTTCATTAAATTTATATAAACTATAAAACATTAATTGTTATGTTTAAATTAAGTGATTCACTACTCTTATTTTTTCTTATTTTCTCTTTGAGCTATAATTTGATAGGGCAAAAATCAGAGAATTTTTATGAAATAATTGAGGCTATTTCTAAAGACAGAATAAAAGAAGATATAACCATATTAGCTAATTTTGGAACTAGGCATACTCTTAGTGATACAGTTTCAAAAAAAAGGGGAATTGGTGCAGCAAGGCGATGGATTTTTAATCAATTTCAAGGGATAGCAAAGGAATGTGGAGGATGTATTGAAGTTTCATATCAAAAAAATTATCATCTACCCGATGGAAGAAGGATTATAAAACCTGTTTGGATTAATAATGTTGTTGCTATTCAGCGAGGTACTAAATACCCAAACCGATACATTATCATGAGTGGAGATATAGATTCTCGAATTTCAGACCCAACAAATTATATCGACGATTCCCCAGGGGCTAATGATAATGCTAGTGGAATGGCAGGAACAATTGAGGCGGCCAGAGTACTGTCAGAATATCGTTTTGAAAATAGTATAATCTATGCTGGTTTATCCGGTGAAGAGCAGGGTCTTTATGGAGGAGCAGGCCTTGCAAAACATGCCATTGAAAATCAATGGGAAATAATAGGGATTTTAAATAATGATATGATTGGGAATATTGAGGGAGTTGATGGAGTCATTGATAATAGAACCTTTAGGATTTTTTCTGAACCTACTCCAGCTAATGAATCAGAAAAGACAAGAAAAAGTCGTCGCTTTTATGGAGGAGAAGTTGATGGTATTTCAAGACAATTAGCACGATATATACACAAAACAGTTAAAATTTATATGCCTGAAATGAATCCAAA
Source organism: Flavobacteriaceae bacterium (assembly GCA_002728855.1). Taxonomy (GTDB): domain Bacteria; phylum Bacteroidota; class Bacteroidia; order Flavobacteriales; family Flavobacteriaceae. The sequence goes on along the minus strand of PBWA01000015.1, from coordinate 55,725 downwards.
AATGATCTATAGATTAGATCGTTTTGGTCGAGGTGGTCATCACAGGCCGTTTAATGATGTTGGTTTTGCTGGTGTTCGAATTATGGAAGCTCATGAAAACTATAATCAACAACATCAAGATATAAGAATTGAAGACGGGATTAAATATGGTGATGTTATTGAAGCAGTAAACTTTGATTATGCAAAAAAAATAACTGCTGTTAATGCAATTAATCTAGCTTCATTAGCATGGGCACCGCCGACTATTAAGGAACTTTCCATTGGTGGAGTCGTTGAGCCCTCTGTTAAATTTAAGTGGACTAAAATTGATGATAAAAGTATTGCTGGTTATAAAATATATTGGCGAGAAACTACCTCTCCAACATGGGATAACAGTCGATTTGTAGGTAATATTGATCAATTTACACTTAAAGGCGTAGTTATTGATAATTATTTTTTTGGGATATCTACTGTTGGAAAAAATGGAATAGAGAGTCAAGTCGTATTTCCTAATAAAGTAATTCGTTAGAAGTATATTAATTAAAAATACTGTTCGTATTTATTTTTTTTTATCTTAGACAATTAAATTTTTGAACATAAAGTAATTAAAATGAAAAAATTATTATATATGCTATTCTTGACTGGTTTCTTAACCGCCAGTCAGATGTCTTATGCCACTTCTAGCGAAGTTATTGTTGAAACTGAAGAGTCAGCAGTTTTAATTCAAGATGATGTTGCAGCTGAAGCTTCATTTACTCAGGAATTAAAAACTAGATTTATTGAAGGAGGGCCAAGTTTTATGGGCATAGTTTTAATCTGTCTAATATTAGGGCTTGCGATTGCTATAGAAAGAATAATATATCTAAATCTAGCGACTACAAATACACAAAAATTAACCTCTAGTGTTGAAGAAGCTATTAAATCTGGTGGTGTCGATGCCGCTAAAGAAGTCTGCAGAAATACAAAAGGACCTGTAGCTTCTATTTTTTACCAAGGCCTTGATCGAATAAATGAAGGAGTAGAAAGTGCTGAAAAAGCGGTTGTTGCTTATGGAGGTGTTCAAATGGGACAACTTGAAAAGAACGTATCCTGGATTTCTTTATTTATTGCACTAGCTCCAATGCTTGGTTTTATGGGGACTGTTATTGGTATGATTACTGCTTTTGATAAAATTGAAGCAGCGGGTGACATGCAGCCATCTCTTGTAGCTGGAGGGATTAAGGTAGCACTTTTAACTACTGTTTTTGGATTGATTGTTGCGATAATTCTTCAAGTCTTCTATAATTATATAGTTGCTAAAATTGATAGTATTGTTAATGATATGGAGGATGCTTCTATAAATTTGATCGATATACTTGTAGCTTACAAGAAATAATTAATTTTTATTAATAATGAAATTACAAAACATAGTTAATATAGTTAGCGCCCTTCTTGGTATCATCGGTGTTATATTTCTTTTAAGAATTATGGGAACAGGAGATGAACAAATTGAAATAGATGCATCTCAGGGTAATTATAGTTTGGTTACTCCAATTATTGAGCTTGCTAGAATTGTTCTTTTTCTTACAATTTTTGTGACACTTATTTTTTCTCTAAGAGGGTTATTTTCAAATAAAGAAAAATTAAAAAAAGCATCTATATCTATTGGTTTTTTCCTTCTTATTATCTTTATTTCATATATGGTATCAACTGGTGTTGAGACTCCAATGAAGGACGGTAAAATTTTATCAGAAAATGGTTCCAGATGGGTTGAAGCAGGGATACTTGTGTTCTATATTTTATTTATTATTGCAATTGGATTAATGTTTCTCTCTGGACTGAGAAAAATGCTAAAAAAATAGTTGTTAAATGAGAAGATCATCACCTGAAGTAAATGCAGGATCAATGGCAGACATTGCTTTTTTGCTTTTGATTTTCTTTTTGGTTACAACAACGATTGAGACAGATAGTGGTATAAACAGAAAATTACCACCAATGGAAGAACTTGAGGATCCACCAATAATCAAGCAAAAAAATATATTCACAGTTGTTGTAAATAAGTATAATCAGTTATTAGTTGAAGAGGAGCTTTCCGAAATTGAGAATTTAAGGTCATTGGCTGTCAAGTTTTTAGATAATGGAGGAGGAAAAGGTGAAGATGCATGTGATTATTGTCAGGGTGATGCGGACCCTAGGTCTTCTGATAATCCCCAAAAAGCAATTATTTCACTAAAGAACGATAGAGAGACTTCATACAAGGTATACATTTCTGTTCAAAATGAATTAGTTGCTGCATACAATGAATTAAGAAATAGGGAATACATTAGATTAAACCCTCTAGAGGGGATTGATTTCACTGAGGCTAATAGAAGGTTTTCTGACCCCAGAACGAATTCCGAGGAAAAAGAAAGATTAAGACCTAAATTAAGAGTTGTTAAAGATATGTTTCCTCAGAAGTTGTCTGAGGCTGAACCAAGTAAAAAGTAGTTTTTAATATGTCAAAATTTAAAAAGAAAAAAACCGGAGATTTACCTGCGATTTCAACAGCTTCTTTACCTGATATTGTTTTCATGTTATTGTTTTTTTTCATGGTTGCTACTGTAATGAGAGATAGTACCCTAATGGTCAAAAATGTATTACCTACTGCAGATCAGATTCAAAAACTTGATAAAAAAGATCGAGTAATGTACATATATGCTGGACAACCTTCAAGTAGATATTCTGATAAGTATGGAACTCAACCTAGAATTCAACTAAATGATAAGTTCTCTACAGTAAGTGAAATAGGTGCTTTCGTTCTTGCTGAGAGAGCCTCTAAAAGACAAGAATTACAAAATGTTTTAACTACAGCTTTAAAGGTTGATGGTGATACAAAGATGGGGCTGATAACTGACATTAAACAGGAACTTAGAAAGGTTAATGCATTGAAAATTAATTACACTACTAGAATTGGAGATTATTCAAAGAATATTGAGTAAAAATTCTACCATTTAGAGTTTCTTTCTCAATCTAGCGACAGGAAAACCAAGTTGCTCTCTGTATTTTGCAATTGTTCTTCTTGCTACGCTATATCCTTTTTCTTTCAACAAATCCGATAATAATGTATCTGTCAGTGGTTTATATTTATCTTCTTCAGATATTATAGATTCAAGAGTTTTTTTTATTTCAATTGTGGAGACATCCTCTCCCTCAATATTTTTCATACCTTCTGAGAAGAATTCCTTCAGTAGTTTTATGCCATATGGGGTGTCTATATATTTACTGTTAGCAACTCTAGAAATTGTTGAAATATCCATTTTTATTTTTTCAGCTATATCTTTTAAAACCATTGGTTTTAACTTATGTTCATCACCTGATAAAAAATATTCTCTTTGATATTCAATAATTGCATTTATTGTTAAATATAGGGTTTGATATCTTTGCTCTACAGCATCAATAAACCATTTTGCGGCATCAAGTTTTTGTTTTATAAATAAGATTGCTTCTTTTTGTGACTTGGTCTTATTAGGATCTTCTACATATCCCGATAGCATTTCTTTGTAGTTATTAGATATTCTTAATTCAGGAGAATTTCTTTTATTTAAATTCACCTTAAGATCTCCTTCCTCTATTTTAAGAATAAAATCTGGAATTATATGAGTATTCTGTATATTTCCAGACAAGGCCCCTCCTGGCTTTGGATTTAATTTACTTATTTCATTTAAAACCAATTTAAGATCGTTTTCATCTATACTAAAGCGATCTTGTAATTTTTTATAATGTTTTCTGGTAAATTCTTCAAAAGAAGATTCAATAATATTTTTTGCAAGAATAGAATATTTATTTTTTTTCTTTCTACTTAGTTGTAGTAATAAACATTCCTTTAGATTTCTTGCTGCAACTCCAGGTGGATCTAATAACTGAATTTTACTAATTATTTTTTTAAACTCTGTTTTATCAATAATTATATTCTGGGTAAAAGCTAAGTCATCAATTATGTCATCATCTGATCTTCTTATGTATCCACTATTATCAATACTTCCAATTATAAAATCAGCCACAGGTTTTTCATTCTTATCAAGAATTAAATTTTGCAGTTGATTCTCTAAATATTCATGAAAGCTTATTTGATTCGATAAGGGACTTCCAGATTCATTTTTTGAATTACCATAACTAGAGTTTTCTAGTTTATAGTTTGGAGTTTCATCATCACTTAAATAAGGGTCAATATCAAAATCTTCAGTAGACATTTCATCATTATCTCTTTGTTCATTATCCGAAAATTCATCTAATTCATTATCTACATTTCCCTCATAATCTTTGCCAGTTTCAAGAGCTGGATTTTCTCCAATTTCAGATTGAATTTTCTGCTCTAGTTCTATAGTTGACAGCTGTACAAGCTTCATTAATTGAATCTGTTGTGGAGAAAGTTTTTGAGAAAGTTTTAACTGTAGCTTTTGTTTCAACACACCTTATAATTTTTATTTAATAAAGTTATAAAAAAAGGTTTGTAAAATTATAAATCAAAAAGATGCATTATTAGGTGTTCTTGGAAAAGGAATAACTTCTCTAATGTTACTCATACCTGTAGCAAACTGAACTAATCTTTCAAACCCAAGACCAAAACCACTATGAGGTGTACTTCCAAATTTTCTTAATTCAAGATACCACCATAATTCCTTTTTATCAACCCCAAATTCTGAAATTCTTTTTTCTAGAATATCCAAACGTTCTTCACGTTGAGACCCCCCTACAATCTCTCCAATTCCAGGAAATAAAATATCCATAGCACCGACAGTTTTACCATCACTATTTGCTCTCATATAAAAGGCCTTTATTTTTGATGGATAATCATATATTATAACTGGACTTTTAAAATATTTTTCTACTAGGAATCTCTCATGTTCACTTTGTAAATCTGAACCCCATTCTTGAATCAAATATTCAAATTTCTTTTTTTTGTTGGGTTTTGAATTTCTTAATATATCAATTGCCTCACTATAAGTTATTCTTTTAAATTTTTGATTTATAACAAAATTAATTTTTTCAATTAAACCCATTTCACTTCTCTCAATTTTTGGTTTTTTATCTTCTTCTTTAGCATATCTATCATTTAAAAAAGTAAAATCATCAGGACAATTACTGAGTGAGTATTTTAGAATATATTTTAGAAATTTTTCTGCAAAATTCATATTATCATTTAAATCATAAAAAGCCATTTCAGGTTCTATCATCCAGAATTCAGATAAGTGTCTGGAGGTATTTGAATTTTCAGCTCTAAATGTGGGCCCAAATGTGTAGACATTGCCGAGGCCTAATGCATAGGCCTCGGCCTCAAGCTGACCTGAAACAGTCAAACTAGTTTCTTTTCCAAAAAAATCCTTTTTAAACTCTATATTTTTATATTTATCAAAGGGAGGATTTTTAGGATCTAAAGTAGTTACTCTAAACATTTCTCCGGCACCCTCTGCATCACTTCCAGTTATTATGGGAGTATTAACATAGAAGAAACTCTCTTTTCGGAAAAATTCATGAATTGCAAAAGCAAGTACTGAACGAATACGCATAATACAACTCATTGTCGATGTTCTAATTCTTAGGTGGGCTTTTTCTCTTAAAAATTCAAAACTGTGTTTTTTTGGTTGTATTGGATATAATTCCGGATCTGATTCACCAATAATTTTTATTGTATCAACCAAAAGTTCATAATCTTGCCCTTTACCTAGACTTTTAACTAATTCACCTTTTACTTTTAAAGCAACTCCAGACGCGATTTTTTTTAGAATTTTTTCATCTGTTTTTTCAAAGTCTATTACACATTGAAGATTATTTACAGTTGAACCATCATTTAAAGCAACAAATTTATTTGCCCTAAATGTTCTAACCCATCCATTTACAGTAATGTTTTTAAAATTACTTGGATTATTAAAAACTTCTACTAATCTTATTAATGGCATTTATATATTTTCGTTACAAAGATAGGTTTATTTTAAATTGTTAAGATTTCTATTTATTCATCTCCTCTATAACATTGATCTTAGGTTGTTTTATGACTTTTTCATTGCTAACGGTATCTTCTAGAGAAATTAATAGAGATGGTAATAAAATTAGATTAGCTAACATGGCAAAAAGAAGAGTAACTGAGACAAGTCCTCCAAGTGCAACTGTTCCACCAAAACTTGAAATCATAAAAATTGCAAAACCAAAGAAAAGGACTATTGAAGTATATAACATACTTACACCAGCTTCTCGTAAAGAGGTATAAACTGCTGAGTTAATTTTCCAACTATTTTCAATTAGCTCTTGTCTATATTTTGCTAAAAAGTGTATTGTATTGTCAACAGATATACCAAACGCAACGCTAAAAACAAGGATTGTAGATGGTTTTAATGGTATACCTGTAAAACCCATTACTCCTGCTGTAACTAAAAGAGGGAGTAAATTAGGGATCAGTGATATAATTATCACCTTATATGACCTAAACAGATATGCCATGAAGATAGCTATCAGAAGAATTGCCAATGAAAGAGAAATAAAAAGATTTTTTATTAAATAGTGGGTTCCTTTCAAATATAAAAGTGCTTTACCAGTGAGTATCACATCATATCTATTATTACCAAATATTTTATTAATCTCTTCTTTAAGATCTTTTTCAATAATTTCTATGCGTTTAGTTTCAACATCCATGAGAAAAGTTGTCATCCTTGCATTTTGTCCTATACTATCAATGTAGTTTGTAATCAGATTTTTTGTATCTGGCATATTTCTCAAATAAGGTGATAGAAAACTATTTTCTTGAGAGGTAGGAATCTTATAGTATTTAGGATTTCCATTGTAATAAGCTTGCTTAATATATTTTATTAGATTGACTATTGAAATTGGAGAAGAGAGTTCAGGAATACTTGAAATATACTCGCTCAATCTATTGATTTTTTTGATTGTTGTTAAATTATTTACACCTTTTCTTCTTCTAGTATCAATATTTATTTCAATAGGTACAATCCCATTAAATTCATTATCAAAAAACTTAATATCCTCAAAAAACTTAGATTTTTTTGACATATCTTCAATGATACTTCCTGAAATTTCAATTTGATAAATTCCAATTATACCAAGAATTAGACTTATCAGTGAAATTATATAAGTATTTAATCTTTTTTTACGAACCCTTTCTTCTAGCCATTTGACTATTTTTTTTATGTAAATATTTTCTAAATGTTTTAAGTGTTTTTTATTAGGAATTCCAGAAAAACTATAAACAATAGGGATGATAAATAATGACAATAAGAAAATAGCAATTATATTTAATGAAGCTACAACTCCAAATTCTTTTAAAACTTGACTATTTGTTAAAATAAAAGTTGCAAAACCAGAAGCAGTTGTAAGATTTGTCATCAAAGTGGCATTTCCAATTTTTATTATTACACTTTCAAGAGATTTTAGTTTATCATTGTTCTTAGCAAATTCCTGTTGATATTTATTTATCAAGAAAATACAGTTAGGAATTCCAATAACAATAATCAAAGGAGGGATTAAAGCAGTTAAAATTGTAATTTCATAACCTAACCATCCCAAGACTCCAAATGCCCATCCAACACCTATGAGAACTACTAGCATTGAAATAAATGTAGCTCTATAGGATCGAAAAAACAGAAAGAAAATCAAGGCGGTTACAAGAAGAGCTGTAAAGACAAAAAGTCCCATTTCATCTTTAATGTTTTGTGCATTTAAAGTTCTTATGTAGGGCATTCCTGAAATTCTAATATCCAAAGATGTATTTTTTTCAAATTGATCAACTAATGGAATAAAATCATTAAGAATAAAATCTTTTCGAATTTCTGTGTTTACAATTTCTTTATCCAAGAAAATAATAGTTCTTACAGTTTTATTTTCATTTCCTAATAATAGCTTGTTGTAGAAAGGGAGTTGATAGAAAATTTTTTCTTTAAATTTTAAAATATTTTCAGAATCAAATTTGTTGATTTCATAAAGCTTTTTTAAATCAAATCTTTTATTGTCAGTGTCCTTTACTAGATCTGTAATGTTATCAAAAGAGAGAACAAAATTTACCTCAGGATATTCATTGATTTTTTGACTTAACTTATTCCACTGGTTAAAATTTTTTTCAGAAAATAATAGGCTGTCTTTAACACCGATTACGATAAGATTTCCTTCTTCACCAAATTGACTTTTAAATTTGTCATATATTAAACTCTCAGGATGATCATCAGGTAGCAGTTTAGCTTCAGTATATGTAAATTGAATATTTTTCCATTGATTTGACCAAAAAAAAGTTAAACCAAGGATTAGCAGCAAAATTTTTATTCTATTTTTAAGAATTAAGTTTGCTACATTACTCCAAAAATTCATTTTCTTTTATCCTTTAGGACATATTTAGATTGAGGTCTTAAAATATCTATAAAGTGAGTATTTCTTTTTCTTTTATACTAAAAATTGAATCAACCTTGGAAATATATTTATCTGTCAGGTCTTGAATATCAATTTCAGCATTTTTTTCTAAGTCTTCAGGAAACCTCATTTTTTTTATAGAATGATTAGCATCTTTTCTTGTATTTCGAATATTAATTTTAGCATTTTCTGCTTCCGATTTAGCAAGTTTAACAAGCTCCCTTCTTCGTTCCTCTGTTAGGGGGGGTATATTAATAAGGATTGATTCTCCATTATTCATTGGATTAAAACCAAGATTAGCATCTATAATTGCTTTTTCTATATCTGGGAGAAGTGATTTTTCCCATGGTTGAATTGAGATTGATCTGGCATCAGGAGTATTGATACTTGAAAGTTGATTTAATGGAGTTGGATTACCATAATAATCTACAGAAACAGAGTTTAACATTACAGGGTTTGCCTTACCTGCTCTGATGTTTAATAATTCTTTCTCTAAGAAAAGAATAGAATTATTCATTTTTTCTTTTGCCGATTCTAAGATTTTTTGAATTTCTTGATCCATATATTTATTCTTTACATAAAAACTCTAGTTCCAATTTTCTCCCCTTTAATTATTTTGATAAGATTTCCTTTAGTATTTATGTCAAAAACTATTATGGGGAGTTTATTTTCTTGACTCAATGTAAATGCTGTAGTATCCATAACCTTCAATCCTTTTTTTAGTACTTCATCAAATGAAAGCGAGTCAAATTTTATTGCACTATTATTTTTTTCTGGATCTTCATCATAAATTCCATCAACACGAGTACCTTTTAATATAACATCTGCATCAATTTCAATTGCTCTTAAAACTGCAGCAGAATCAGTAGTAAAAAAAGGATTCCCCGTACCTGAGCCAAAAATAACAACTCTTCCTTTTTCAAGATGCCTAGTTGCACGACGCTTGATAAACGGTTCTGCAATATCTTCAATTTTTATAGCTGTTTGTAATCTTGTTGGAACATCAATATTTTCTAAAGAATTTTGTAATGCAAGTCCATTAATTACAGTTGCTAACATACCCATATAATCTGCTTGAACCCGATCCATTCCTTCACTTGCACCAGAGATACCTCGAAAAATATTTCCTCCTCCAATTACTATTGCAAGTTCTATTCCCAGGTCATGAATTTCTTTAATTTCTTGGCAATATTTTTTGAGTCTTTCTGGATCAATTCCATAACTTTTTTCTCCAACAAAAGCCTCACCACTTAATTTCAATAAAATCCTATTGTATTTCATTAAAAGAGGAATTATTGCAAATATAGGAAATATGAATGTTTATATCGCCTTTAAGCTTAAATCTATATTTTTTGCTGAATGTGTAATCGCTCCTAAAGACATGTAATCTACTCCAGTTTCAGCAATTTCAACTAAATTATTTAATGTTATGTTTCCTGATGCTTCTGTTTTATATTTTCTGTCAATTAATTTCAAGCTTTTAATAATTTGATTTTTTGTCATATTATCAAGTAAAATTCTATCAATCCATGAAAATTTCATTGCTTGTCTAATTTCTTGCTCATTTCTTACTTCGACAATTACTGGAATTGACAGGTTATTTTTTTTAATATAATCTTTGGTTCTAGATAATGCCTCAGTAATACTTCCGCAAAAATCTATATGATTATCTTTTATAATAATTGTATCAAAAAGTCCCATTCTATGATTGTATCCACCACCTATCAAAACAGCCCATTTTTCTGGATAACGAAATCCAGGAGTAGTTTTTCTTGTATCTAAAATTTTACATTTTGTATGACAAATTTTTTTATTTAAAAAATTTGTTAGTGAAGCAATTCCACTCATTCTTTGCATACAATTTAAAACTAAACGTTCAAGAATTAATAAAGAGGAAGCCTTTCCGCTAACAATAAATCCAATTTCCCCAATCCTTGCTGAGGAGCCATCAGTTAAATTAATATCAATTTTTATATCAGAATCATAAAAAGAAAAAATTTTTTTCGCTAATTCCACACCAGCCAAAATACATGGCTGATTTACTTTTAAAATCATCTTTCTTTTTTCAGGACTTTGCAAACAAGATTTAGTTGTATAATCACCATTTCCTATATCTTCTTCAAGAGATTTTTTGATAAAAAGATCTATTTCAAATTTAAAGGTCTCATAAAATTTATCTTGTTCAATCATTTTATGAAATTTACTGGTTTTTATCCTAGGGCTAACATTTTTTCAATTGGTATTATTGATTTATCAATAATATCATTTGGTAAAATTATTTCTGGATCTTCATTTTTAAGGCAAAAATATAGTTTTTCAAGGGTATTCATTTTCATGAAGGAGCACTCACTACATGCACAGGTATCATCATCAACTGGGGCTGGTATAAAAATCTTATTTGGACATTTCTTTTTCATCTCATATAAAATTCCACTTTCAGTTGCTACTATATAGGTATGAGATAAATCTTTTTGGACAAAATTTAATAGCTCAGATGTACTACCAATAAAATTTGCAATTTCTAGTACAGGAGATTCACTCTCTGGGTGAGCTATGAACTTTGCTTGAGGATACTTTTTAATTAAATTTATTATTTTCTCTAGAGAAAATGCTTCATGAACAACACAAGAACCATCCCAAAGTTTCATTTTTCTTCCGGTTTCTCTAATTAAATATTTACCCAGATTTTTGTCAGGAGCAAATATTATCTTTTCATTTTTTGGTATTGAGTTGATGACTTTTTTTGCATTACTTGAAGTACAAACAATTGTACTTAAAGACTTTATTTCAGCTGAACAATTTATATATGTTACTATATTATGACCAGGATGCCTTTCTATATATTTTTTAAATTTATCAGGAGGACATGAATCAGATAAAGAGCAACCTGCCTTAAGATCTGGGACTAAAACTTTTTTCTGGGGATTGATAATTTTGGCAGTTTCACCCATAAAGTGAACCCCTGCAAGGACAATAATATCAGACGTTACTTTTTTTGCGCATTGTGCAAGGTAGAGACTATCTCCTAAAAAATCAGCTAATTCTTGTATTTCAGAATTTTGATAATAGTGGGCAAGTATGACAGCTTTTTTTTTCTTTTTTAAAGAAATTATTTCTTTAATAAGATCTGTTTTATTGGGAATTGATTTATTCATTAATATTTTCAATGATCCAAATTATTTTAAATTTTAAAGGTCAAAACATTTATTCAAAAGTATTAAAAAAGAAATTTTTATGACTTGAAATTTTCAACAAACTCATTAATAGTGATTGAATTATTAATTGAATTTGAACCTATTTTTGTCCTCCTAAGTGATGTTAAATGCGCTCCAGATTTTAATTCTTTTCCAAAGTCATTAATTAACGATCTGATATAAGTCCCTTTTGAACAATTTATTTCAAACTCAATTTCCGGCATAGAAATGCGGTTTAAATCAAATTTATTCACAGTCACTTTTTTTGACTTTATATCAATTTCTTTACCTTCTCTTGCATATTCATATAGTCTTTTTCCATTTTTTTTAACTGCAGAGAAAATGGGAGGAAACTGATCCGTTGTTCCTAGAAATTTTTTTTTTGCATTATTAAGCAACTTTTCATTTATATGATCAATTGGAAAAGTTTTATCAATATTTGTCTCCAAATCATAAGATGGAGTTGTTGAACCAATTGACATGGTTCCAATATATTCTTTATCTAAATTTTGGAAATCAGATATTTTTTTTGTCATTCTACCTGTACAAATAATTAATAACCCAGTTGCTAAAGGATCTAAAGTTCCTGCATGCCCCACTTTCAGTTTATTTAGCTTAAATTTATTTTTTAAAAAATCTCGAAGCTCTTTGACGATATGAAAAGAAGAATACTTTAAAGGTTTATCAATCAAAAAGACCTCTCCTTCTTCAATTGACTTTTTTGATAAATTTTTATTTAATAACATAAAAGATAGTTATTAAGCCAATTATTAAACAATATATTCCAAAGTACTTAAGTTTACTTTTATTAACCAATGCAATCATTAATTTACAAGCAAAAACACCTGTGACTAATGCACTCATAAACCCAACAAATAGAATATCGACCTCAAAATTAAAATTTTGAGGCAGACTCAATAAATTTTTAATCATTCCTCCAATAATCAGAGGAATTACCATTAAAAAAGAGAAGCGACTTGCTTTTTCTCTATTGACTCCTATAATTATTGCAATTGCAATTGTTGCTCCACTTCTTGAAAGTCCTGGTAAAATTGCAATTGCCTGAACCAATCCAATTAATAATGCAGATAAATATGAAATTTTTATTTTATTTATTTTTTTACGGTCTGTTAGAAATAGTAAAAAAGAGGTAAGAATTAGCATGCTACCAACTAGCATCAAATTATCCTTAAATAGGTTATTAATAAAATCCTCAAAGAAAATGCCGACAAAAGCGGCTGGGATCATTGATATTATGATACATATTGAGAAATAAAAACTATCATTTTTTTTGAACTGAAATAGTTCTTTGAAAATTAGAGCAATATCTTTTCTAAATACTATAATAGTACTTATAGTAGTGGCAAAATGAAGAGAAAGAGTTAATAAAAAACTTTCTTGAGATGTAAATATATCTCCAAAAATTTTTTTTGAAATTTCTAAATGACCACTTGATGAAACCGGAAGAAATTCTGTTATGCCTTGAATTAAACCAAGGAAAAATGCTTCAAAAACATTCATTTATTTTGATTTTGACTCCACAAAAATTGAGTAAACAGCTATTACGAAGCCAAACAATACAATTGTAGGAGCTAATCTTATTCTTTGAAAATTAAATATTTCATTATTAAAAATCATTGGATTATTGCTCTCTCCACCCGACATAATAATGAAGCCAATTGATATAATAATTGTTGCTAGTAGAAGCATAAAGTAATTTTTTTTATTGAATAGTAGTTTTTTTTTCATTTTAGTTCAAATAAAATTACTTAGTATATTATTTTGTTTTTTAAATACCTCTGCGTAGCAAAAAAGGAACTAAAAAATGTTATTAAAATTCCAGTAATCATCACAAAAGTAAAAATTAAAAATAACTCAACTTGATTAGATAAAAGTTTTAGATCAGGGATATTTTTATCTATTGTAAAAATTAAAAGCATTAGTCCTGATGAGGCAAAAAAAGAGCTAAGAATAGCCATAAGAATATGATTCGTTATCAATGGCCTTCTAATAAAGCTTTTATGTGCCCCAACAAGCTGCATAGTTTTTATTACAAGTCTTTTTGAAAATATCGAGAGTCTTATTGAACCATTAATTAACAAAATAGCCACTAAAACAAATATTCCACTTAATATAATGATCCACAAGGATATTTGTTCTATATTTTTCTCTAAAAGTTCAAGTAAAGGTTCATCATAAATTATTTCATCTATGTAATCATATTTTTCTAGCGTTTGAATTAAATGATTTATTTCACCTGATTTAACAAATTCAGCATTTAAAAAGACATCTACAGAATTAAGTAAAGGGTTATAACCTAAAAATTCTAAAAAATCTTCACCAATTTCATCTGCATACCTTCTAGCAGCCTCTTCTTTTGAAACATAAATAACCTTTCTTGTTGACTTTTTTAAACTTAATGTTTTTTGAAGTTGCTTTATTTGAACATTCTTTGCAGAATCTTTTATAAAAATTGATAATACTATTTGCTCTTTAAAGTGATCTGAGACTTTTTTTGAATTAAGGATAAATATACCCAGGAATCCAATCAAAAAAAGCACGACAGTCATACTAATCACAACAGAAATATATGAAGAGGTAAGTTTTCTTCGAGTATAATTTTCTTGAATATTTTCCATCAAAGAAATATAATTTTGAATAGTAAAAATATAAAACCCTTTATAAAATATACTAAGACATTAATAAACTTTTTTCCTTTCATTCAATAAGCTTATTTTTACAGTAAATCAATTCACGTGAAATACGATTTCAGAAAAATTGAAAAAAAATGGCAACATTTTTGGTCTAAGAATAAAACATTTAAAGCCAAAAACTTTAGTAAAAAACCAAAGTTTTATGTTCTAGACATGTTTCCTTATCCATCTGGATCAGGTTTACATGTAGGACATCCATTGGGTTATATAGCTAGCGACATAATTTCAAGATACATGAGACACAAAGGCTATAATGTTCTCCATCCTCAAGGATATGACTCTTTTGGATTACCTGCTGAACAATATGCTATTGAGACTGGCCAACATCCTGAGGAAACAACTAAAAAAAATATTAAAAGATATAGAAGTCAACTTGATCAAATGGGTTTTTCTTTTGATTGGGATAGAGAAATTAAAACTTCAGATCCTGATTATTATCATTGGACTCAGTGGATTTTTTTAGAGTTATATAATTCATATTTCTCTAAAGAATACAATAAAGCTTTACCTATTTCAGATTTAATATCTAGTTTTTCAAAGTATGGTAATCTGAAAACAAAGGCATTTTCTGATTCAGATGTCTCAGATTTTAATGCAGATCAATGGAACAATATGGAATGGGAAGAAAAGGAAAATATTCTTATGAAATATCGTTTAACTTATTTGGCCGAATCAGAGGTTAACTGGTGTCCAGAACTAGGAACAGTACTTGCAAATGATGAGGTTATAAATGGAGCCTCTGAACGAGGCGGATTTCCTGTCATTAAAAAGAAAATGAAACAATGGA
Source organism: Flavobacteriaceae bacterium (assembly GCA_002728855.1). Taxonomy (GTDB): domain Bacteria; phylum Bacteroidota; class Bacteroidia; order Flavobacteriales; family Flavobacteriaceae. The sequence goes on along the minus strand of PBWA01000015.1, from coordinate 40,684 downwards.
GTATGAGAATTAGTGCATACTCTGATCGACTTTTAGAGGGTTTAGATAAAATTGATTGGCCCGAACCTCTTAAAGAAATGCAAAAAAACTGGATAGGAAAATCAAAAGGTGTTACAATCAAATTTAAAATACACAATATAGATGAGCATATAAAGGCTTTTACAACAAGACCTGACACAATTTTTGGAGTAACTTTTATGACTCTTGCACCTGAGCATAAAATAATTTCTAAAATAGTTAGTGATGAAAAAAAAATTGAAGTAAATAAATATATAAAGAAAGTTTCTAATAAGTCTGATTTAGAAAGACAGTCAGAAATTAAAAATATCAGTGGAGTTTTTTCTGGATCTTATGTAATCCACCCTTTTACGGGTAATAAAATTCCAATTTGGATAGGAGAATATGTTTTGTCTGGTTACGGAACTGGAGCGGTAATGGGAGTTCCTTGTGGTGATCAGCGAGATTATGACTTTGCTAAATATTTTAAAATACCAATAATAAATATNTTTGATAATATTGATATTTCAGAATCTGCATATGTTGAAAAATCTGAANTTAAAATAACTAATTCTGATTTTTTGGATGGTCTTTCATNTAAAGATGCTTTTAACAAGACAATCGATGAGTTAGAAAAAAGAAATANTGGTTATAGTTCAATAAAATTTAAACTCAGAGACGCCATTTTTAGCCGTCAAAGGTATTGGGGAGAGCCTATTCCTATTTATTTCATTAAAGATACGCCTGTTCCCATTCCTTATGATAAGTTGCCTTTAAAATTACCAGATGTAAAAAAATATTTACCAACAAAAGACGGAAGTCCTCCATTAGGTAATTCAAATAATTGGGCCTGGGATACTGAAAAAAAAGAAGTTGTTTTAAATGAAAAAATTGATGATAAAAGAGTCTTTCCGCTAGAACTTAATACGATGCCTGGATGGGCTGGAAGCTCTTGGTATTTCAATCGTTATATGGATCCAAATAACACAAGCTCATTTGTTGGAATCAAGCAAGTTAATTATTGGAAGAACGTCGATTTATATATGGGAGGAAGTGAGCATGCTACTGGACACTTGTTATATTCAAGATTTTGGCAAAAATTTTTGTTTGATAGGGGCTATTTGCCTGTTGAAGAATATGCAAAAAAACTTATTAATCAAGGTATGATACTTGGAAATTCAGCCTATGTTTTTAGAGAAAAAAAAACAAAAGAATTTTTATCGAAAAGCCTAGTTAAGAATAATGAGATAGAGCCTATTCGGGTTGATATTTCTCTAGTAAATGAAAAAAATGAACTGGATATAACAGCCTTAAAAAAAATAAATCCTGTTTACAAAAACTCAAAATTTATTCTTGAGAATGGTAAATATATTGTAGGAAGAGAAGTAGAAAAAATGTCAAAGTCAAAACATAACGTGGTAAATCCTGATGAAATATGCGAAAAATATGGGGCTGATACGCTGAGGATGTATGAAATGTTTTTAGGCCCTATCGATCAGGATAAACCATGGAATACTGAGGGTATAACTGGAGTCTTTAATTTTTTAAATAAATTATGGAAGTTGTTTTATAATGGAAATGAATTTATAGTTAAAGATGAATCTCCCTCTGAAGAATCCTTGAGAGTACTTCATAAATCAATAAAAAAAATAACTGAGGATATTGAAAGGTTTTCTTTTAACACTTGTATAAGTACTTTTATGATTTGTGTTAATGAATTAACTTTATTAAAATGTCAATCTAGAAGTATTTTAGAATCATTAACTATCCTGCTATCTCCTTTTGCACCTCATATTTCTGAGGAAATATGGTCAATTCTTGGCCATAAAGAAAGTATTGAATATGAAGCTTATCCTAAGTTTGAAAACAAATATATTCAAGAGTTTAAAAAAAATTATCCTGTTTCTTTTAATGGTAAAACTAGATTTATGCTCGAATTATCTTTGGATCTCAGCAAAAGTAAAATTGATGAAATTATATTAAATGACCCTAGAACTAAAAAATATCTTAATGGGGAAAATCCAAAAAAAATTATTTTTATTAAAGGCAAGATAATTAATATTGTTACATAATGGATTCAATTTATATTGAGGCAATAGGATTGTTAGCAGGGTTTTTAACAATGATTGGCTTTATTCCTCAGTTGATTAAAATATGGAGATTTGGTTCTACGGAAGGGGTGTCATTGGGAATGTACTTTGTTTTATTATCGGGAGTGACACTATGGCTTATATATGGATTTTTCATAAATAGTTTATCAATTATTATTTCAAATTCTATAGCTGGAATAATTCAAATTTGTATCATTTTAATTATAATAATAAATCGAAAAAAAGGGAGGTAGTGATTATATTTTAATTTGCCTACTAATTTGCTGATCAAGAGAGATAAGCGTTTCAGTTCTTGAGACACCATTAATTGTTTGAATTTTTTCATTTAATAGTCTCATTAGGTGTTGATTGTCTTTACAAATAATTTTTATAAAAATACTCCAATTACCGGTTGTGTAATAACATTCAATCACTTCATCAATTTCTTTTAATTTTTTCACAACTTCAGGATTTTTAATAGCCTGTTCTAAATAAATACCAATAAAAGCTAAAGTTTTATATCCTAATAATTTTGGGTTCAAAACCATTTGAAAGCTTGAAATAAGATTTGATTCCTGAAGTTTTTTTAAACGTTGATGTACAGCAGTTCCTGATATCCCAGCTTTTTTGGATATCTCATTAATTGATTTTCTTGAATTCGACATTAGCTCTCTTAAAATTATTTTGTCTAGTCCGTCAATTATTATATTTCTGTTTTCTAATTTCAAATCAGTAATTGTTTAAAATGAAAAAATTATTTAATATTTTGAGAAATGTACTTCTCAATTGCCATAGTCATAGATGGAGTGTCAGGAGTAGGTGCTTTTATATCAATTCTTAGTTTTGCATCACTGGCAGCTTTGACAGTTGCATTACCGTAAACTGCAATTCTTGTTTTATTTTGTTTAAAATCTGGAAAATTTTTGAATAATGATTCAATGCCTGAAGGACTAAAAAAAACTAAAACATCATAGTAGACATCCCTTAAGTCAGAGAGGTCGCTTACAACAGTTTTATATAGTTGAGCTCTAGTCCAATTTATTTTGATAGAATCTAGGAAAAGAGATATTTCTGAATTTAATATATCAGATGTTGGTAGAAGAAAATTTTCATTTTCAAATTTTTGAAAAACACTTTCTAAACATTTAAAATTTCTGTCTCCCACATATATTTTTCTTTTTCTATAAACAACATATTTTTGAAGATAAAAGCCTATTGCTTCAGATTGACAGAAATATTTTGTAGAATCAGGAACCTTATATCTCATTTCTTGTGCTAGTCTAAAAAAATGATCTACAGCATTTTTACTTGTTAAAATTATATTGTTGAAATCAGAAAAATTTATTTTCTGTTGTCTAACATTTTTTGCACTCATACCCTCTACATGGATAAAAGGTCTAAAATCTATTTTTAATTTGTACTTTTCTTTAAGTCTAGAATAGGGAGATTTTTCATTAGACGGCTCAGGTTGAGAAACTAAAATAGTTTTTACTTTCATACCTTAAAAATTAGACTCTTCAGTTGATTATGTAGTCTGAAACCAATAACCAGGGAGTAATTTTAAAAGCACAAAGATATAAAATAATATAAAAAAAACTCGAGCTTTTATTATATGCAATTTTATAATAGATCCTGAGATGCCCTATAAAAATTCCAGAAGCAATAATGAATGATAAGAAAAATAAAAAATTAAAATTTGTTGGGAAAGTATAATTATAGATTAGTAATAATGGAAATGCCAAGAGAGATATTCTGAAATATGAAGAAAAACTTTTAAAAACTAATTGTTCAAATAGATTTGCCAGATTAAGAAATCTAGAAATATACTTTAAAATAAAATATCTAGAAATAATTATGATCATAATAATCAGGTAAACAGTTCTAAATTTTTCAAAAGAAATCAACTCATCAATTATAGAGGTTAAAAGAAAACTTATGATATTTAAAATAAAAATCATTTTTAACAAATTAAATGGATTCAAATAGTTTGTTTGTTTTTCTTTTGCATACGAGCTAAAATATTTTTCTGAGTTAATTGAGTATACAAGCATTCCAAATTTTTTTTTGTCAATATTTTTAAGGAAACCAATTATTAATAATGATAAAAGAAAAAAAATTGATATCCAATCCTGATTTAATTTTATTATTTTTTCTACTTCAAACATATGATAAAAATAAGAAGTATTATTGTTATCAGTTTTTTTTTGTGATGATTTACTAATTTTACCAGAGTTTATGAATAGTAGCCTAGTTATTATACCAACTTATAATGAAGTCGAGAATATTGAAAGAATTGTTAAAAGAGTTTTTTTAGAGAATTCTTTTGATGTTTTAGTTGTAGATGATTCTTCTCCTGATGGTACAGCCGATAGAGTTGTTGAATTACAACGTCATTTTAAAGACAGATTATTTTTAGAATCTAATCATATAAAAAGAGGAATTGGAAAAGCTTACCTCATAGGATTTGAATGGGCCTTAAAAAGAAATTATAATTATATCTTTCAGATGGACGCGGATTTATCTCATGATCCTAAGGAACTTCCTAAAATGCTTGATAATCTTAAGACCAATATTGATGTAATAATAGGCTCTAGGTATGTTGATGGAATAAATGTTGTTAATTGGCCATTGAGCAGAATATTGCTCTCTTATTTTGCTTCTCTTTATGTAAGAATTTTAACTTTCATGCCCATAAAAGATCCAACCTCTGGATTTGTTGGTTACAAAAGCAATGTATTGAAGTCATTGATTCCAGAAAAAATTAGATTTTCAGGTTACGCCTTTCAAATTGAGATGAAATTTAAGTCATGGAAAAAAAAATTTATAATTAAAGAACATCCTATAGTTTTTGTTAATAGAACTGATGGAGTTTCAAAAATGAATGGAGATATAATTTGGGAAGCTTTGTTTGGCATTTTCATCTTAATTTTTGAGAATCTTTATAAAAAAAATAGTTAATGAGAAAAATATTGATTAAAAATGCAAGCTTGGTAAATGAAAATAAAATATCTCAAAAAGATCTTTTAATTAAAAACGAATATATTTTTAAAATAGCTGATCGTATTGAAAAAGTTGATGTTGATAAAACAATAGATGCTAAAGGATTATATTTAATTCCTGGTTGGATTGATGATCAGGTTCATTTTAGAGAACCAGGGTTAGTTCACAAAGGGAATATATCATCTGAATCAAAGGCTGCAGTTGCTGGTGGAATTACTTCATATATTGAAATGCCAAATACTTTACCTCAAACCACAACTGAAAAGGATTTAGATGATAAAATTGATATTGCTTCTAAAAATTCTTATGCAAACTTTTCTTTTCTCTTTGGAGGTACTAACTATAATATAGATGACATTAGAAATTTTGACAAGAAAAAAGCTGCGGGATTAAAACTTTTTTTAGGATCATCAACGGGAAATATGTTAGTTGATGATTTAGATGTCTTAAAAAAAATATTTTTAGCTACTAATTTACCAATTGCAGTTCATTGTGAAGATGAAGATATAATTAGAGAAAATCTCAAAAAATATAAAGAATTATATGGCAAAGATATTCCAGTTGAGGAGCATTATAAGATTAGAAGTGAAAAGGCATGTTATATGTCTTCAAAAAGAGCAATAGCTTTAGCAAAAGAGACAGGAGCTAGACTTCATGTTTTTCATTTATCAACTGCAATTGAAACTGAACTTTTTCAAAATAATATTCCAATTGAAGAAAAAAAAATTACTTCAGAGGTGTGCGTTCATCATCTGTGGTTTTCAGAAAAAGACTATCATGAGAAAGGTAACTTTATAAAATGGAACCCTTCTATAAAAAAGCATAGTGATCAATTAGCTTTATGGGAAGCAATAAATGATGATAGAATAGATATTTTGGCAACAGATCATGCTCCTCACTTGGAAAGAGAAAAAAACCTTGACTATGTTAATTGTCCATCAGGTGGTCCGATGGTTCAACATGCTTTGCCCGCCATGTTAACTGCTCACAAGAGAGGTAAAATAAGCTTAGAAAAAATTGTTGAAAAAGCTTGCCATAATCCAGCAAAATTGTTTAAAATTAAAAAGAGAGGATTTTTAAGAGAGGGATATTTTGCCGATTTAGTTCTGATAGATTTAAAAAAGAAAAATAAAGTTTTAAAAGATTCTTTACTTTATCTATGTGGCTGGTCTCCTTTTGAGGGAACTACTTTTGATGCATCAGTTATTACTACATTTATAAATGGGAGGATAGTTTATGATTTTGGTAAAATTGTCTCAAAGCCATGTGGCAAAAGACTTGAATTTGATAGAAATTAAATGAATTTGATTTTAAAGCCCATATTTTATTTTGTTTTATTTATATCATTTAGTTGTGATAATTTTAATGATCAAGAACCAGATAATTTGATTGAGCCAGAAAAAATGGCAAACATTCTAGTAGATATTGAGCTTTTAAGATCTATTAAATCAACAAATGCTAGTGATGAATATAAAGAAAGTGCTTTGGGTGATTTATATCTTTATAAAAAGTACAAAGTTGATAGTCTTCAAATAGTTGAATCTAAAAAATACTATTCAAAATATCCTAAAAAATATCTTGCAATATATAAATCTGTTGAAGAAAGACTTAAATTAATGAAGGATAGCCTTAATCAGATTGTGGATAGTAAAATTGATAAAATAGAATAAAAATTAATTAAAATAATCTATTGGACTATAAGAAAACGAGGCCTTAGATTTTATTTTATCTCCATTAATTTTCTTACTATCGTATAGACCTTTTATAAAAGCTTTAGTTAAGAATCTTTTTTTTAATCCAAAAAAGGATATAATTTTTTCAATTATCCAAGCCGAATATAATATAGATTTAGGAAGAGGATATAAGGTTGTTTTTTTATTAAATTTCTTTAGAACCATTTCATATATTTTTTTGTAAGACCAGTTTTCGGCAACTAAAATAAATTGTTCATTTTGAATATTTGACTCCATTAAATAATACATTAGGTGAACAACGTCTTTTATTTCAACCAAACCAGTGGAACCAGCTGGGAAAAAATTAAATCCTTTTTTTATTGAATCAAACATAATATTAATTGGACTTTCATTTCCAAGAATAACTCCAGGGTTAATTATAACTACAGGCAAACCTTCTTCTGAACCTCTCCATACTTCAAGCTCAGCTCCGTATTTAGAATATGAGTATGGCGTTTTTTCAGTTTCATTATCCCATGAAGAAGATTCGTCTATTTCATTTTCATATTTATCATTTCCTAAAGCTGCAATTGAACTAACAAAAACTAATTTTTTTATATTATTTTTTAAGCAAAGGTTTACTATATGTGATGTCCCTTCCTGATTTATCAGGATTAACCTATCTCTATCTTTAAAAGCCATTGAAACAAGAGCTGCACAATGATAAACTTTTCTAATTCCTAAAAAAGCATTTTCCAGACTAGAAAAATCTTTTAGATTAGCTTTTATCCATTTAATTTTTTTAAGTTTTTCTGTGTTTTTTTTGAGTCTTGATTTAATTATATGGATAGTTTTGTTTTTTTGAATTTCATTTCTGTATAAACCAACAACATTTAAATTTTTTTTAACTAATAAGCATATCAGTTCAGAACCAACAAAACCAGTAGCACCAGTAACTAGTATCATTTTATAAAAATACTGTTTTTTAATAATGATTTTTTGTTTCCTTGTATAAATATATCTTTGTGAAATAAGTTTATTCAGTAATGAAGAATTTTGTAAGTGAATTGCGTTGGAGAGGAATGCTTCATGACATTACTCCTGACACAGAAAAGTTTCTTTTGAATCAATCTGTATCTGGTTATATTGGTTTTGATCCAAGCGCAGATTCTTTACATATCGGGAGTCTAGTTCAGATAATGGTATTAATTCATTTTCAAAGAGCAGGTCATCGTCCAATAATTTTATTAGGAGGAGCTACTGGAATGATAGGAGATCCCTCAGGAAAATCTGATGAAAGAAATCTATTGAGTAAGGATATTCTTGAACGCAATACTAAGTCAATTAAAGGTCAGTTGGAAAAATATTTAGATTTTGATTCTACTAATCCAGTTGCTGCAGAAATTGTAAATAATTATGATTGGATGAAAAATTTCTCTTTGATTAAATTCTCTCGAGAAATCGGTAAGCACATCACTGTTAATTATATGATGTCAAAAGACTCTGTAAAAAAAAGATTACAAAGTGATTCCAAGGCAGGAATGTCATTCACTGAATTCACATATCAATTAATACAAGGATATGATTTTTTACACTTATTTAAAGAAAAGCAATGTAAAATTCAAATGGGAGGTAGTGATCAATGGGGTAATATAGTTACAGGTGTTGAATTAATCAGAAGGAAAGAATCAGGAAAAGTGTTTGCTCTTACTTGTCCATTGATAACTAAGTCAGATGGATCAAAATTCGGAAAATCAGAACATGGAAATATTTGGCTTGATAAAAAAAAGACATCTCCTTATAGATTTTATCAATATTGGTTGAATTCATCCGACGATGATTCAAAAAAATATATAAAAATATTTACTCTTTTGTCAAATGATGAAATTAAAAATTTAATTGAAAAACATGACGAAAGTCCAAACTTAAGGATTCTTCAAAAGAAAATCGCTGAAGAAATTACAGTGATGGTTCATTCCAAAGAAGATTTAAAAAAAGTTCAAAAAGCAACAGAAATTTTATTTGGAAAATCCACTACTGATGATTTAAAAAAAATCGATAAACAAATATTTTTAGACGTTTTTGAAGGCGTTCCAAAAGTTAAGATCACAAAGAAAGAAATTAAGTCTGGAGTAGATATTATCTCTGCCCTGGTTTCTATAGGTAATTTTTTGTCTTCCAAGGGAGAGGCTAGAAGAGCTTTAAGAGAAAACTCAATATCTGTAAATAAAAATAAAGTTGATGAAAATTACTTTTTAAGTCAGAAAGATTTGATTGATGATCGATACATATTAATGCAAAAAGGAAAGAAAAACTATTATATCGCTGAAGTTACTTGATTTTATAAAACCATTAAATTACATCCTCTTATTTCTGAGTTATCAATTCTACCTACAATTTCAAAGGAACCATCTGAATTAACTTTCCCCATATCCTCTGTTTCAATAAAACTACATGAGTAGCGATTAGCTAAATCAATGATATTAATTCCACCGGTTTGATTTAAATCTGATTCAGCAAAGGGATCTTCGTTTTCTCTAATATAAATTTTCATCCATGGAGGTGTTTTATAAATTCCATTTCCATTTGAATATGCCTGTGAGAGTAATTCAGTCATCCCATATTCAGAATGTATTTTTTCTACTTTAAAACTTCTTGTTAGTTTTTCATGTAATTCTTTTCTTGTTAATTCTTTGCTTTTACCTTTCATCCCACCAGTCTCCATAATTATAGTGTTTTTTAATTCTAAAGTAAATTTTTTTGCAAATTTTAAAAGAGCATGAGAAACACCTAAAAGAATTGTTTTTTGACCTTTTTTTTCTAATCTTATCAATGATTCGTATAAGTTTTCAAATTCATCTAAATAAAAACCACTCTCATTTTTTTTAGTTGACTTAATTAAGTCTTTTGCCATGTACACAAGAGAAGAATCTGATCGATAGAAGGGAAGAATAGCAAGTATAGCATAATTTTTTGGAGAACCATAAAATAAAGAAAAACAATTTCTATAGCTCTTTATGTAATCTTTTAATTCTTTCACATAATGAATTGAGGGACTATTTCCAGTAGTCATAGATGACTTAAATATCTTATCATAAGAATGATTTTTAGATGAAATGATTTTTTTTGATTTAAACAAACTTATTGGCAGAAAGGGTATTTCATTTATTTTGCTAATTTTCCCTGGAGTTATATCAATTAGCTTACAAAAAGAGTTATAGATTTTATTGAATTTGTATTGGAAATTAAATGTTTCCCATGTTAATTCCTCAAATTCTTTTTCTGTTTTTATTTCCCAGAAAGCTTTTAAATATTTTACTTCCATCAGAATTATTAATTCTATGTTTTATTAATATTATTGAATAGTTAAGTTAATGATAAGCTCAAGTTGTCTCACTTTTTTTTTTGTAATTTTCCATAAAATTAAAAAAAGATAATTGGGACCAAGAGAAATTAAAATTTTACTTGTTGACGATGAACCAGACATAATTGAAATTTTAAGTTTTAATTTAAAACAAGAAGGGTACAATGTTTTTTCTGCATCTAATGGCAAGGAGGCAATAGACAAAGCTAGAAAGATTAAACCTCATCTGATTATTATGGATGTAATGATGCCTGTTATGAATGGGATAGAGTCTTGCGAACTTATAAGAGAAGATAAAACGATTAATGACGTAGTTATTATGTTTTTAACTGCCCGTGGTGAGGATTTTTCTCAGTTAGCTGCTTTTGATGCTGGAGCGGATGATTATGTAACAAAACCCGTAAAACCTAAAATATTTATTTCAAAAGTAAAAGCAATGCTAAGGAGAAAGATTGAGTCTCAAAAACCAAGGATAGAAAAACTAGAATATGATGATTTATTAATTGATAAAAGTGAGTACAACGTAGTTGCTAACAATAAGCCATTTTCATTACCAAGAAAAGAATTTGAATTATTATTCCTTTTAGCATCAAACCCAGGAAAGGTTATTACAAGAGAAAAAATATTGGAAGATATTTGGGGATTAGGAGTGGTTGTTGGTGAGAGAACAATTGATGTTCACATAAGAAAACTTCGAGAAAAAATTGGAGATAGTTTTTTCAAAACTGTCAAAGGCGTGGGGTATAAGTTTGTTATAAGTTCTTAAGTTTGTTATAAGCTTATTAAAAATAAAACACAATTGTTTTTCAAGAACTATAAAATAGCTTTTTTACTTTCTTTAGCTCTTTCAGCTTTTCTGGTAGGAGTTTTTTTATTAGGTGCTTTTTTTTTCAATGATATAAAGTGGAATGAAAACGAAAAATTTTTTATTGCTATATCAATTATAATATTCTTTGTTTTCTGTTTTGTTTTTTTAAATATTAGATTTGAAAGAGTTATTCTAAATAAGGTAGAAAAGCTTTATGACGACTTGTCTCCATCAGGAGTTTTCCCCAGTAAATCTGTGATTCAAACTGATCTTGAAGAAGTAAAAAAAAGTCTTTTGAAATTTGCTGATGATAAAAAAATTGAAATAGAAAAATTAAAAGATCAAGAAAAATATAGAAGAGAGTTTATAGGAAATATTGCACATGAATTAAAAACGCCCCTTTTTACTGTTCAGGGATATATTTTGACTTTATTAGAAAGAGAAATAGACGATGAAGAATTGAAAAAAAAATATTTAAAAAGGACTTCGAAGGGATTGGATAGACTTGTACATATAGTCAGAGACTTAGATTTAATAACTGCATTTGAATCTGGAGTTAAATCAATTGAGAAGTTAAAATTTGATCTAATCGAATTAATAAAAAATGTTATTGAACTTTTTGAAATACAAGCAAAAAATAATAATGTTTCATTATTAGCGGATTTTGATGAAAGCACTCCACTTTTTGTTTTAGCAGACAAAGAAAGAATTCAACAGGTTTTAACTAATCTAATAATTAATTCTCTAAAATATAGTGTTGAAAAAGGTTCAATAGAGATTAGTGTTAACAAGTTAAATAAAAATAAAATTATTGTGGATGTTACTGATAATGGCGAGGGGATTGAAGAAAAACATTTGCCTAGAATTTTTGAGCGCTTTTATAGGATTGATAAAACAAGAAATCGTAAACTAGGTGGATCCGGTTTAGGTCTTGCAATTGTTAAGCATATTATTCAGGCACATAGTGAAAGTGTATTTGTGGAAAGTAAGTTTGGAGTAGGTTCAAAATTTTCTTTCACTCTTGAAATCGCAAAATGAATTTAACGAATGATTAATTTTTATGGCAAGTAAAAATAAATTAAAACGATTTGAAGAAAATAAAACCTTTTTAAATCTTATTCAACCTAGCCGTGAAAAAATTATTAATAAACAATTTGAGTTTAAAGGTAATTGGAGTTTAAATTATTTTAAAAATAATAATCCCATTGTTTTAGAATTGGGTTGTGGGAAAGGTGAGTATAGTCTTTATCTTGCAGAACTAAATCCTGAGATTAATTATATTGGTATTGATATAAAAGGTGCTCGAATTTGGAGAGGAGCAAAAACCGCTATTGAAAAAGGTATAAAAAATGTTGCCTTTGTTCGCACCCAAATAGAATTAGTTACATATCTTTTTTCTAGTAAAGAAATTGATGAAATATGGATAACTTTTCCAGATCCACAGATCAAATTCAGGAGATCTAAGCATAGATTAACAAATTCTGAATTTATTAATAAGTATAAAAAAATTCTTAAACCTAAAGGTGTAATAAACCTTAAAACTGACAGTTCTTTTTTATATGGTTACACTCTAGGAATAATTGAAGCAATCGAAGCTAAAGTTTTATTTTCTCATAATGATATTTATAATAATCCTAATTCACCTATTGAATCAGTAGGTGTGCAAACTTTTTATGAGAAAACTTTCTTAAATAGCAATAAAAAAATTTCTTTTATTAAATTTTGTTTAGATTAATGAGTAGTTTTTTTAAAGATGTTTATAAGGTAGTGAGAAAAGTTCCTTTTGGCAGAGTTACTTCATATGGCTCCATAGCAAATTATTTGGGAGATCCAAGAGGAGCTCGTGTTGTTGGTTGGGCAATGAATAATTCTCATAATCTCAAAAATTTTCCAGCACATAGAGTTGTTAATAGAAATGGACTTTTAACTGGAAAAAATCATTTTAAAGGGACAAATTTAATGGAACAACTTCTAATAAATGAAGGAATTAAAATTAAAAATGATAAGATTATAAATTTTGATAAATTTTTTTGGGATCCATCAAAGGAGCTTTACTAGCCATGTTTATTTTTGTCTTTTCTATCAATCAAGATTGAAGTATATTTGAATATCAAATATTAAGTAATTTTATATAATGTCAATTGACAAGAAAGATGTTGAAGAAATTTTAAAGGCAATTACCACAAATGGCGATGGTAAGTCACTTTATGATGGAAATTTAATCTCCAATATTATGGTCTTTGGAGATCAAGTTGATATTGATGTTTTAATGAAAAATCCAACACTTCAGGCTAAAAAACAAGTTCAGGATTCGATTGTAAAACTTTTTAATGAAAAATTTAATTCTAAGATTAAAGTTAAAGTCAACACTAAGTATGATAATAATTCTATAACTCCTGATTCAGTTGCAAAAATTAAAGGGATCGATTCAATTGTAGCAATCTCATCTGGTAAAGGGGGAGTTGGAAAATCTACTGTTACTGCTAATCTTGCTGTGACTTTAGCAGAAATGGGTTGTAAAGTTGGTATCCTTGATGCTGATATTTATGGACCCTCTATTCCTGCAATGTTTGATTTAGAAGGAGAGAGACCACTTTCAGTTAAATATAATGGAGAGTCCAAAATTAAACCAGTTGAAAATTATGGTGTTAAAGTGTTATCAATTGGATTTTTTACAAAACCTGATCAGGCAGTTATATGGAGAGGTCCAATGGCTTCAAAAGCTCTGAAGCAAATGATTTTTGATTCGGCATGGGGAGAGTTAGATTTTTTATTTGTAGATCTTCCTCCTGGAACAGGTGATATTCACCTGAGTATTGTTCAGTCTATTCCACTTAATGGAGCTGTAGTTGTTAGCACACCTCAAAATATTGCCCTAGCAGATGCCCGTAAAGGAATAAGTATGTTTAGAAAAGAAAATATAAATGTTCCTTTATTAGGAATTATTGAAAACATGTCTTTTTTTACTCCTGAAGAACTTCCAGATAATAAATATTATATTTTTGGAAGACAAGGTGCAAAAAATCTATCCGAAGATAAAAATGTTCCATTTTTAGGAGAATTACCGCTTGTTCAAAGTATAAGAGAGGCTTCTGATATTGGAAGACCTGCTGCTTTACAAGAAAATACAGTTGTGAAAGATCATCTAACAAAAATTACCCAAAAATTAGTAGAGGAAATAATTAAAAGAAATACTAACTTGCCTCCTACTAAGATTGTAGAAATAACTAATATGGTTGGGTGTTCAGCAGTAAAATAAACTTTATGACCAATAAAAATATAAAAGAAAGAATAGAAAATGCACTAGAGGAAATAAGACCTTTTCTTGTTTCTGATGGTGGAGACATAAGTCTCGTTTCAATTAACAATAATAAAGTTGTTAATGTTAAATTACATGGTAACTGCGTTTCTTGTTCAGTTAATCAAATGACCCTCAAGACAGGAGTCGAAATGACAATAAAAAAACATGCCCCTGAAATAGAAAAAGTAGTTAGTGTTGAATAAGATTAACAATGATTAAAAGTGACATAACTATTATTGGCGCTGGGCCAACAGGTCTATTTACTGTTTTTGAAGCAGGTCTTTTAAATTTGAGGTGTCATCTAATCGATTCTCTTCCTATGCCAGGAGGGCAGTGTGCAGAAATATATCCTAAAAAGCCAATTTATGATATTCCCTCTCATCCTGAAATATTGGCTGGAGATTTAGTTAAAAATTTAATGGATCAGATTTCTCCTTTTAAACCTGGTTTTACCCTTGGAGAGTGTGCTCAATCAATAAAAAAAACAAAAGAAAATAAATTTCTAATAACAACAGATAAAGGGACTGAACATTTATCATCAGTAATAATTATAGCAAGTGGACTTGGAACTTTTGAACCTAGAAAACCTAAACTAAGTAATTTAGATAAGTATGAGGACAATGGTGTAGATTATATTATTCGGGATCCTGAAAAATACCGTGGTAAAAAGATTTTGATAGCAGGTGGAGGAGATTCAGCATTAGATTGGACAATTTTTCTTTCAAATGTGGCAAAGGAAGTAATTTTGATTCACAGAAGAAAAGAATTCAGAGCTTCACCGGATTCAGTTCAAAAAGTAAAAAATCTCAAGGAAAAAGGTAAAGTTTCAACTATGATTCCTGCTCAAGTAGATGCTATTAATAAGAAAGATTTAGAGCTTTTATTAGATGTTTCCTTTGATGGGAATATTAAAAAAGTGAATGTTGATTATTTTATACCATTATTTGGATTATTACCAAGATTAGGGCCAATTGCAAACTGGGGATTTAAAATGGAAAAAAATGCTATTCTGGTTAATAATGCATTGGATTATCAGACTAATATTCCAGGTATTTACGCCATTGGAGATTCAAATACTTATCCTGGAAAATTAAAACTTATTTTATCTGGTTTTCATGAAGCAACATTAGCCTGTTATAGCGCTCATAAATTTATCAATCCAAATAAAAAAACTACACTAAAATATACAACAGTTTCTGGTATAACTGGATTTGACGGCAGCCTAAAAGAAGCAGCAAAATCAACAATTAATAAAATAGATTAATAATAGTAGATTTTTTTAAATAAACTGGATATTATGGGTTTAATTAAAGCAGTAATGTTTGACTTGGATGGTGTCATAGTTGATACTTCAAACTATCATTATTTATCTTGGAAAAAGCTTTGTTTAGAGTTAGATTACAATTTAAATGAGTCAGGAAATGATTTCTTAAAGGGTTTAAGCAGAGAAGATTCCCTCTTAAAAATCATTGATTTGGCTAATATTAGTTTGTCTGAAGAAAAATTTAAAGAATACCTCATAAAAAAAAACTCTTATTATCTTGATTTTATAAATAATCTTTCTCCAGAAAATATATTACCAGGGGTTTTAAGTTTCTTAAGATATTTAAAAAAAAAATCAATTAAAATTTCCTTGTGTTCATCTAGTAAAAATGCAAAATTTGTTCTTGAGAAATTAGATATGATTAGTCTTTTTGACATTATAGTGGATGGCAATGATATTAAAATGAGCAAACCTGACCCTGAAATTTTTTTAATAGCTAGTAAAAAGCTAGTAACCGAACCAAAAAATTGTTTAGTTTTTGAAGATGCTCAATCTGGAATAGATGCCGCAAATAAGGCAGGAATGACAGTAGTTGGAATTGGAAATAAAAATAAATTAAAGAATTTAAAGTATTGTTTTCCTGATTTTTTAAAAATCCCTGATCATTTAATAAATTACTTTTTCAATGAAGAAAGATAAACATTTAAAACTTCACCCTTGGAAAATTATTGAAGAGGGATTTCATCCAACCAAGGTTACGTCATCTGAAAGTTTATTCAGTATTGGAAATGGTTATATGGGTCAAAGAGCAAATTTTGAAGAAAGTTTTAGTGGGGAAACTTTTAGAGGAAGTTATATAGCAGGAGTTTATTATCCCGATAGGACAAGGGTTGGATGGTGGAAAATTGGATATCCAGATTTTTTTGCTAAAGTTTTAAATTCTCCAAATTGGATTGGTATAGATATACAAATTAATAATCAGGATTTTGATTTAAACAGATGTTTGAAAATAGAGAAATTTAAGAGAGTTTTAAATTTAAAGGAAGGATTTTATTTAAGATCATTTGAAGCAGTTTTAAAAGATAAAACAAGAGTTTTTATTGAAAGTAAAAGATTTTTATCTATGGCAAGAAAGGATATAGGAATGATCAAGTATAAAATAAAACCATTAAATAAAAAATGTTTAATTAAATTAAACTCATTTATTGATGGAGATGTTTCTAATCAAGATTCAAATTGGAATGAACAATTTTGGAAACATGAAGAAAAAGAAACTAAAGGTAATTTTGCAGCATTAAAATCTGAAACATTAAAAACTTTCTATAAGGTTTGCACCTTTATGCATAATCAATTTTTCTTAAATGATAAGATTTTAAAGGAAACACCAAAAATTAAAATTAAAAAAAATAAAATTTCACATACTTTCTCCTATAGTGTTGACTCAAATAAAACTCTTTCAATAGTTAAATGCGGAGGGTATGTATCCTCTGTCCGTTATTCCTCAATAAATTTTAACAAAACATACAAGCTTTCAAAAGAAGCATTAGATTTAGGATTTGATTTTTTGTTAAATGAGCAAAAAAATCAATGGGAAAAAATATGGGAAAATTCTGATGTTACAATAAATGGAGATATTAAGGCTCAGCAAGCAATTAGGTACAATATTTTCCAATTAAACCAAACTTATACAGGTGAAGATGAAAAATTAAACATTGGTCCGAAGGGATTTACTGGAGAAAAGTATGGTGGAGGTACTTATTGGGATACAGAAGCTTTCTGTTTCCCATTTTATCTTGCAACTAAGGGAAGCTTAGCTGCAAGAAATTTACTCAGATACAGATATAATCATTTAGATAAAGCAATAGAAAATGCAAAAAAGTTAGGTTTTAGTAATGGAGCTGCTCTGTATCCCATGGTAACAATGAATGGAGAAGAGTGTCATAATGAATGGGAAATTACTTTTGAGGAAATTCATAGAAATGGTGCTATAGCATATGCAATCTTTTATTATGAAAATTTCACAAACGACAAATCATATATTCCAAAATATGGACTTGAAGTTTTAATTGGAATTTCTCGTTTCTGGGAACAAAGAGTTAGCTTTTCAAAAGAGAAAAATATGTATGTTATTTTAGGCGTAACAGGTCCTAATGAATATGAAAACAATGTTAATAACAATTGGTATACGAATTATATTGCAAAGTGGTGCCTTAATTATTCCATTATACAAGTTCAAAATGTCAGAGAAAAGTACAAAACTGATTTTCAAAGGATTAAAAAGAAAACAGGGTTAAGTGAAATAGAAATAAATAGATGGAAAGAAATTTATGAAAATATTTATTTACCATATGATTCAAAAAATGAAGTTTTCTTGCAGCAAGATGGGTTTTTGGATAAAGAGCTTAGGTCTGTTGATGAAATACCAATCAATGAAAGACCAATTAATCAAAATTGGTCTTGGGATAAAATTTTAAGATCGCCATATATAAAACAGGCAGATTTATTGCAAGGATTTTATTTTTTTGAAGATGATTTTACCCTAGAAGAGTTAAAAAGAAATTTTGAATTCTATGAGCCTCTTTGTGTACATGAATCTTCACTATCCGCTTCTCTACATTCAATTTTAGCTTCAAAACTTGATAAAAAAGATAAAGCTTATCAATTTTTTTTAAATGCTTCCAGACTAGATCTTGATGATTATAATAAAGAAGTAATGGAAGGTCTTCACATAACAAGTATGGGAGGAGCTTGGATGGCTATTTCAAAGGGTTTTGGTGGAATGAAAATTAAAAATAAAGTTTTTTCATTTAATCCTAAATTACCCTCAAAATGGACCTCTTTGAGCTTTAAAGTTAATTTTGATGGATCAATTTTAACAGTTAAAATCAATAAAAAAGAAACAACTTTTGAATTAACTGGAGATAAGTCAATAAATCTTATTTGCTCAGGAAAAAAAATTAATGTTCAACCAAAAAAAAATATTAAATGAAAAAATTATTAATTGCTATTCTAATTTTTAATTCTTGTCTTGAAAATAGTGAACCGAGAAAACCAATAACCAAAAATAGAGTTGAGATTGAAGCTATAAATCAAGAAATAATAGATAAAGCTATAATCTATGAAGCAAACATCCGACAATATTCAATTGAAGGGACCTTTAATGCATTTGCTGAAGATTTAGGCTTAATAAAAGAATTGGGTGTAAATATAATTTGGATAATGCCAATTAATCCTATATCAACCACTAAAAGTAAAGGTCCTTTAGGCAGTTATTATGCGATTTCAGATTATAAAAAAGTAAATCCTGAATTTGGAACCTCAGATGACTTTAGATCTTTAGTCGAAAAAGCTCATTCTTTAGGGATTTTTATTATAATTGACTGGGTTCCTGGCCATACAGGATGGGATCATAATTGGATTTATGAAAATTCAGATTATTATCTGAAGAATAAAGAGGGAGAAATAATTGACCCTATAAACCCTTCTACTGGTGAGTCATTTGGTTGGACTGATGTAGCTGATTTAGACTATGATAATTTAGAGATGCAACAAGCCATGATGGATGCGATGGTTTTTTGGGTAAAAGAGTACAATATTGATGGTTTTAGAGTTGATCAAGCTTATGCAGTTCCTCAAAACTTTTATGAAAAAACTTTTAAAAAACTAAAGTCAATCAAACCAATTTTTTTGTTAGCGGAAACTGATATTAATCATCCTGGAGGAATTGAATTAGTAGATAGATTTAATGCTTCATATGATTGGGTTGGCCATCATTTATCAAAAGAAATTGCTCAAGGTAAAAAAGATGTTCATTCTTTAAGAAAACATTTTAGTTGGATCAATAAAAATTATAAAGCAAAAAATATTTTAATTAATTTTTTGACAAATCACGATGAAAACTCATGGAACGGTAGTATCAAAGAAAGTTATGGTGATGCTGAAAAAGTTTTTACAGCTTTGAACTACCTCTCTCCTGGAATGCCATTAATTTATAGTGGTCAAGAGTATGATTTGAATAAAAGATTACTTTTTTTTGAGAAGGATAGTTTCCCCAAGGTTTCTGGAGAGACAATGAATTTTTTAAAAAGAATGGGTGATCTGAAAAATAATCATCCTGCATTAAAAGCAAGCTTAGGGTATGAAAAGCTTTCATATATCAAAACTAATTTAGAGGATAAAATCTTAGCTTTTGAAAGAACTAATAAAGGAGATACAATTGTTTTTGTTGCTAATTTTAGTAATAACCATAGTCAATTTAGGATGAATTATGATAATGATTTTAAAAGTTTTCCAAAAGGAACAAAAAAAATTCTTTCTTCAACATATGAATATGTGATGAAGCCATGGGAATTTTGGATTTTAATCAAATGATATTAATCTTTTTTATTTCATAAATTTGACTTTGATAATGCCTAGACTAATTTTTTTAGCATTCATTTTTTTATTTGTGATTTCTTGTTTTAAAAAATCTTCTCCAATTGCCATAGGTCATCGAGGAGCAATGGGATATATTGCTGAAAACACCATACCCTCAATCGAAAAAGCTATTGAATTGGGAGCAGATGGTATAGAAATAGATGTTTTTAAATGTGCTTCAGGAGAATTAGTTGTTTTTCATGATCTTATGTTAGATAAGTTAACCGACTTAAGTGGAAATATTGAGGAAACATCTCTTGAAACAATAAAAAAGGCCAAGGTTTTAGGTTCATATGAGATACCCACGCTAAATGAGGTAATGGATTTAATTGACGGTAGTTTGATTCTAAATATTGAATTAAAAGGATCTGGGACAGCTGGTCCAACTAATGAACTACTTAAAGATTATTTCAAAAAATCTTCATGGGATCCCTCAAAAATAATTATTTCAAGTTTTAAGTGGGAGGAATTGAATATATTTTTCAATTTAAATGAAGAGGTTCCAATTGCAATACTTACCGATGATGATCCTCTTAAAGCAATCCCTTTCGCAAAAATAATAAAGGCATATGCTATAAACCCAAAATACTCTTTATTAACAAAAAAAAATTCAAAAATTATAAAGAGTGAAGGAATTAAATTGTTCCCATGGACTGTTAACAATCCTAGCGATATTAATTTTTTGATATCTTTAGGAGTAGATGGAATTATAACTGATTTCCCAGATAGAGTAAATAAAAAATAATTTATCTTTTGTCTAGTTTTAAGATATAAATGAGTCTAGAAAAATTTATTTTCACAAATAATCAAGTGATTTCTTTTTCTTCTTTTTGGGAAGCTCCCTCAAACATTGCATTAATAAAATATTGGGGAAAAAAAGGAAATCAAATACCTTCTAATCCCTCTATTAGTTTTTTGCTTTCTAAATGTTTTACAAGGACAAAAATTACATTTAGTCCAATTAATTCAAAAAAAGATAATTGGTTTACTTTTAAACTTGATGGAAATATTAAGCCTGATTTTAACAAAAAAATAGAGATTTTTTTAGAGAGAATTTTGCCTTATGTTCCATCTTTAAAAAAGCAAAATCTAATTATAGATAGTAGTAATTCTTTCCCTCATAGTTCAGGTATTGCCTCTTCTGCTTCATCTATGGCCGCAATGGCACTTTGTATTACTGATTGGGAGAAGCAAATTAATCCTAAAATGACAGAAGAGAGATTTAAAATAAAAGCTTCTTTTTTAGCTCGTCTTGGTTCTGGTAGTGCTTCTAGGAGTATTTATGGTCCTATAGCATCTTGGGGTAAAACTTCTCATATAGAAAAAAGTAGTGATAAATATGCAATTCCCTTCACGCAAAAAGTTCATAAAATATTCCATGACTTTTGTAATACAATAATTTTAATAGATGATAATAAAAAAGAAATAAGTAGTACGGAAGGTCACAGATTAATGAATGATCATCCATTTGCTCAAAAACGATTTGATCAAGCCAATCAAAACTTTTTTGAAATAAAAAACTCTTTTGAAACTGGAGATATTGAAAAATTTATTGAAATTGTTGAATCAGAAGCATTGACACTACATGGATTAATGATGACTTCATCACCACCCTATAAACTTTTTAAACCAGAAACTATTGAAATAATTGAGCTGATTAAAAATTATAGAATGAGTTCAAAAAGCACAGTATGTTTTACTTTAGATGCAGGACCAAATATTCATCTTTTATACCCCAAAGATTCTAAAAGGGATATTTTAGATTTTATAGAGAATGAACTGATTAAAATTTATCCAAACTTAAAATTTATTCATGATCAAGTTGGCAATGGGCCAAAAAAGATATAATTTTAGACTATGAGAGGACCTCTTTTTTATGCTAAAATTTTGCTTTTTGGAGAATATGGAATCATTAAAGATTCAAGAGGACTTTCCATCCCTTACAATTTTTTTCAAGGAGCATTAAAAATCCCAAATAAGAAATCAGAATTTTTTTATGATTCCAATAAGAAACTAAAAGAATTTTCGAAATTTTTAAGAAAGATTGATCATGATTTAGTCAAATTTAATTGGGGGAAAATGCAAAAAGATTTATCTGATAAATTGTATTTTGACAGTAGTATTCCTCAAGGATATGGGCTTGGAAGTAGTGGTGCTTTAGTCGCTTCTTTTTATGACAGATATGCCCTAGACAAAATTTCAGTTGTTGAAAATCTTAATAAAGAAAAATTAATTAAGCTTAAGCATATATTTGCTGAAATGGAGGCTTTTTTTCATGGGAAATCCTCTGGTCTAGATCCCTTAAATAGTTATTTAAGTCTTCCGATCCTGATAAATTCTAGTGAAAGTATTCAGCCTACTGGTATCCCTTCTCAGAATTTAGATGGTAGGGGGGCTGTTTTTTTATTAGATAGCGGATCTTCTAGAGAAACAGGTCCACTAATATCAATCTTTTTGAAAAATATGGAACAGGAAAAGTTTAATAAAATGATGAAGGAGAAATTCAATACTATTACAGATAACTGTGTTAATGATTTTTTAAAAGGAGATGTTAAATCACTTTTCGTAAATATTAAGTCTTTGTCTAAATTAGTTTACGATAATTTTAAGCCAATGATTCCCTCTGAGTTCATAGAATTATGGAGAAAAGGAATTGAAACCAATGCATACTTTTTAAAATTATGTGGTTCGGGCGGTGGCGGATATATTTTAGGTTTTACTCAAGATTTTAATAAAGCAGCTAAAATTTTAAACAGATATAAGCTTGAAGTAGTTTATTCTTTGTAATTTTTTTTTGATGTTTTTTTCTAAAAGTCAAGAAAATTTATTTTTTAAAGTCCTAGCCTTGTTTAGTATTGTTAGAGGGTATAATATTCTGACTCTAATTCTTGCTCAGTATCTAACAGCTCGATATGTTTTTTCACCAAACTCAAGTTTTGAGGAGATTATTTTTGATTTGAATTTATTTTATTTAGTCATAGCAACTGCTTTATCTACATCCTCAGGATATATTATAAATAATTATTTTGATGCTGAAAAAGATAAAATAAATAGACCCCAAAAATTTCTGATTGAGCATACTATACCTCAAAGAATTCAGTTTAGGATATATCTAGTTTTAAACCTAATTTGTATAGCAATTTCTTGGCTTTTTTCTTTTAAAGCTGTCCTGTTTTTTTTGGTATATATATTTGGAATTTTACTTTACAGTCTATTAATTAAAAGACTTTTTTGGTTAAGTAATTTATACAAAGCATTTTTAACTATCCTTCCTTTTTTTGCTATTACATTATATTTTAAAAATTTTGAAAGAATTATTTTTTTATACGCAGGATTTTTATTTGTATTGATTTTGATAAAAGATATTATTAAAGATTTCGAAAATTTCAAAGGAGACTGGGTCCATAGTTATAAAACTCTTCCAACAGTCTTTGGCAACTCTATCACTAAATTAATTATTTCAGCACTAATTTTAGTTACTTGGTCATTGATTTACTTACTGACTGAAAATAATTTAGGTCTTATTGAGTATTATTTTATTTTTTGTTGGCCTTATATGTTTTTGATTTTATTTCTCACCTGGATTTCATCAACTAAGAAAATATATCTTTGGATTCACAATCTTCTTAAACTTATAATAGTAGTTGGTGTATTTGGAATATATTTTATTCACAAATAATTTTACATAAATGAGAGCTGATAAGAGAAAAGATACTAAGGAAATTAAAATCAGATTAAATAAATATATTTCTAATTCAGGAGTTTGTTCAAGAAAAGAAGCTGATGATTATATCCTTAAGGGCTTAGTAAAGGTAAATAACAAAATAGTCAAAAATTTAGGCACAAAAGTCTTTATAGAAGATAAGGTAGAATTAAGGAATAAAATTGTTAACAGATCTTTTTCTGAATATATTCTGTTGAATAAGCCAAAAGGATTTGTTGTTTCAAATCAAGGGGGTATTAAAAATAATTTTCTGAAAAGTTTTTTAAAAATTAATCAGTTTTCGAAAATAATTCCTCTTGGAGATATGGGGAAATCAATCACAGGACTTATAATTTTGACCAATGATAAGGAATTAATTAAAAGATTAAATCGTCCTGAATGTAAAATAAATATGATTTATCAATTAACCCTAAATAAGAAAATTGGCAGTAAACATATTTTAGAGTTAAAAAAGGGAGTAGTTTTAGATAAAAAAAACTTTGCTTTAAAAGAACTTGATTTTGTTGATGATTCAGATGATAAGTTTGTTTTTGGAGTTAGAGCTTTTAGTATTATGCCGAGCATGTTAATTAAGTTATTTAAAAAGCTTAGCTACAAAGTTCTAAAAATAGATAGAGTTGTTTTTGCAGGTCTTACAAAAAAAGATCTCCCAAGGGGGAGTTGGAGAAACTTAACTTCAAAAGAAGTTGGGTTTTTGAAAATGCTTTAAAAATTTCAATTTAAATTTTTGTATTCTAGTTCTCTTGCAGGTGCAATAAAACTATCAAAAATCCAGGTTGTTCCAAAGTACCAAAAAGCATAAAGNCTTAAAGAAAATATAAATAAAGTTATTCCAAAAACTAGTTTGTTTCTCTTTTTTTGTTCTGGACTATTTAAGCTACATGATTCTTTTCTGTTAAAACGATAAATACCATAAAAAACAATTAATAAGCCTATGACTCGAATAATCCATGAGAAAACATTTGGAGATCCATCAGTATCTACGTTATAAAATGAATCTGCAAAGCTAAACGCAAATGTAGCTGATCCAATCCCAACAAGAAAAAAAATGGAGGGAGCNACACAGCAAAAAAGAGCTGTTACAGATGATATTAAACCATATTTAAGAATCTCTTTTATCATTTATGCAAAATTATTTATTTTTTATTCTTGCAGCATAAGAATTAATTTTATTTGGAGAAAAATCTAAAAAAATTAAAAATCTTATTATTATGTGATGTAATTGAGTTCTGAAAATTCCATTTTCAAGAAATTTTCTAGATGATGTTATTATTTTTTCAGGCAATATGATTACTTTACCATATTTGTATGCTTTTCGAAACATTACAAGATCTTCTGCTATTAGGTATCTTTCATCAAATTTTCCTAACTGTCCAAAGAAGGATTTATTTATAAAAACTGACTGATCACCTCCTCTACACCAAGCTATATTATACTTTGTTCCATATGATGCTATATTAAGCAGAAAATTATTTTTATCAAATTTTAATTGAAAACATTTTAAAATATTCTTATTCATTAAATTTTTTAATAAAAAACTGTCAAAATGATTTGGTAATATACTATCAACATGAAGAAAATAAAGCCATTTATTAGATGCTATACCAGCACCAGTATTCATTTGAATTGACCTGCTTTTTTTTGAATTAACAACGACGACATCTTTAGATTTATCTAAAAACTCTTTTGTTCCATCATTGCTGTTTCCATCAACAAAAATAATTTCATTTCTATTTTTAGATTTTAACCGAAGCTGTTTAATCAAAGATCTTACGTGATTAATTTCGTTATATACTGGAATTATAATCGATAGTTTTTCACTCATTTAAAAGCCAGTTATATTTAAGATATTTAAATCTAGTTTTTTCAGAAATTGTTCTTGGAGCATANAGATTNATNAANTTTATAAGAGATTTTTTNGAACCAAAATCTTTATTAAACCACAGAAATATTTTTGATAATTTAACTTGATTTTGTGAAAAAATATTTTTTGATTTATCGTTTAAAAAGTTTTTTGTAGAGATTTCAAGTTGATTTTCAAGTTGATCAGCTTTATATGCATTGTTCGAAAGTTTAGGACATGATATAGAAGCACAATTAATAGCGAAATGAATTCTTGGTTCATCCATTTTCCTTAATATTTTATGTTCAATTTCAGAAAGTGAGTAATTAATATTATTTATTGAAAAAACTTTTTTACTCCATGGATTTTTTATTTTTTTNATGCTTTCNAGAGGATAATTATCTAAAATTAATAATATAGTTAGCGCATTGTAGGCATTAATCCAGTAGGATAGAATTTCATTTTTACTCCAATATTGCTTGGGAGGATTTTGCTGAAGAACCTCTATATAAGATTTTATGCCATGCTTATTTGCCCCCCATTTCTTATAATTAACTCTTCCATCACTGGAAACATATTTTTTAAGTTCATTATCCCATCTATCATGAATATTTTTTTGATCTTCCAGAGGGAAAATCATTGTTAATATTAAGATTGTTATTTTACTGAACATTATTTGTTTTTTAAATATTCTATTAGCAAATTNACNAGAGTTTTTTCAGCTTTTTTGGCCATTTTCATNATATCGNCAATATCAATTGGNTTTAAATCATTTGGATTACATTCATCAGTTAAAACTGAAAAAGCAATTATTGGAATTCTAAGTTGATTCGCTACTATTACCTCTGGTACAGTTGACATTCCGACAGCGTCAGCACCAATTATTTTCAAATATTTGTATTCAGCTGCTGTTTCTAATTGAGGTCCAACAACTGCAGCGTAAACTCCATGATGTAAATTAATTTTATTCTTTTTTGCTAATTCAATTATTTTCAGCATTGATTTTTTGTCATAGGGTTGACTCATATCAACAAAACGTTCACCTAAATCTTTAATATTTTTAATTGCTAAAGGTGAACCACCTTGGAGATTGATATGATCTTTGATCAACATTAATTCTCCCTTTCTAAAATTATTATTTAGTGCTCCTGCTGCATTACTTATAATGATTTGTTTAATCATTAGCATTTCCATTATTCTTATGGGGTATGTTATTTGAAAAAAATCAAATCCTTCATATAGGTGAAATCTACCGTCAAAAATTATAGTTTTTTTTCCACAGAAGACACCATAAATTATTCTGCCCTTATGAAAACCAGTAGTAGGAACAGGAAAGTGCGGTATATCATCATAATTTATTTCAATAATAACATTAACATTTTCAACCAATCCACCAAGACCAGTTCCTAAAATAATTCCAATTTCTGAGGATTTAATTCCTTTATCATTAATATAATCTATGGATTCCTTAATTTTTTTTTTCATAAACTATTTTTTATTTATATCTATTTTGTCAAAAAGATCTTTACAGTTTTTTAAATCTTTCCAATTGTCAATATCATTTTTTTCTTTTAATAAAAAAACCCTCTTATTTTTTAGTTTTTTTAATGTTTCTTTTAAAACCTTGTTTGTGCTCCAAGGGATATTTCTAAAGATATTAAGTTGACTCTCTTTAATTCCTAGGAGGTAGTATCCGCCATCACATGATGGGCCTATAACTACATCATTTGAATTTAGTTTATTGAAAGAATTATTAATATCATTCTCTTCAAGACTCCAGAGATCAGTACCAATTATAACCACTGGGTTAAATTTAGATTCAAAAGCCCAAATAAATGCATTCTCCATTCTTTCGCCTAATGATTTTCCTTTTTGTAAATTATTATACTCAAAAACATTGGCCCAAGGTGCATTTTTTGGAATAAAATCACTATAAAATATTGCTTTATCTTGATTTAGTTTCTTGACAACAGAAAAGGTTTTTTTTATTAGCCTATTGTAAATATGTAGAGTTTGATTTTCGCCAATTTTTTTCGCAAGTCTAGTTTTAACTTTTCCCTTTACAGGATTTTTACAAAAAACAATCAAAATTGGTTTCACTTTCTAAAATTAAATATTTTACATGTAAATTTTTTAATTAACAAGGTTTCTTAAAATTAACTTCAATTTTCTTAAACTTTGTCTTTATATTACACATTCTAAATAAAAAAAAAAATGAAAGATGCTTATTATGATCCTAAGGATCTAAAAAAATTTGAAAACATTAGTGATTGGAACCCTAAACTGGGAAAAAAGTTTTTTGATTATTATGGAAGCGTTTTTGAGAAAGGCTCACTTTCAGTTAAAGAGAAATCTCTAATTGCCTTAGCAGTAGCTCATGTTGTAAGATGTCCATATTGTATTGACGCATACACACAAGAAGGGCTTAAGTTAGGAGTTGATAAAGAGGAGATGATGGAAGCTATTCATGTTGGTGCAGCAATTCAAGGGGGCGCAGCATTGGTTCATGGTGTTCAAATGATGAATGTTCATGATAAACTTAGTATGTAAAAATGGCAATCAAATCTCTTAAAATTAGAAGAAATCCTCTTTCTTCAACAGATTACCAAATTGATTTTTTATCCAAAGGTATCTTTGAAGATGGGTCCTTTCCTAGCTTTGAGGAAAAAATAAAACAGAATAACTTGGATTATTTATCTCCTAAAAATCTTGAGATTTTACAATTGAATTTGGGTTATATGTGTAATCAGGTTTGTAGTCACTGCCATGTTGATGCTGGTCCAGATCGAAAAGAAATGATGTCCAGAGAAATATTGGAAAAAAGTATTGAAATATTACAACAAACCTCAATTAATACATTAGACTTAACAGGTGGAGCCCCTGAAATGCATCCTGAGTTTAGGTGGCTAGTTGAAAATGCATCGAAGGAAAAAATTCATGATTTGATTGTTAGGTCTAATTTGACAATAATTATGGCTAATAAAAGGTTTTATGATCTCCCCGATTTTTTTGCCTCAAATAATGTTCATGTTATTTCATCTCTTCCTTTTTATAAAAAAGAAAAAACTGACCGACAAAGAGGAGAAGGTGTTTTTTCAAAATCAATTGATGCTTTAAAAATGTTAAACAAAGTCGGATATGGAAAAGAAGGATCTTCTTTAAAATTAGATTTAGTTTATAATCCTTCAGGTGCATTTTTACCTGCTTCACAGGAAATATTAGAAAATGATTATAAAGAGGTGCTTTTTTCTGAATTTGGAATTGAGTTTAATAATC
Organism: Flavobacteriaceae bacterium; assembly: GCA_002728855.1. GTDB lineage: Bacteria > Bacteroidota > Bacteroidia > Flavobacteriales > Flavobacteriaceae. Next base: position 11,928 of record PBWA01000015.1, on the reverse strand, counting down.
TTTTTACAATTACTAATCTTCCCATAAGTAGATTTTTAGAATATTTAATTGCTTCTGAAAATTACGAACATTACATGTCTACTTTAGTAAATTCATTCAATCCTTCGACTTTATCTAATTTAATGTGCACAAATACTCTTTCTGTCAGTTGGGACGGCAATTTGTTTGATTGTGATTTTAATCAAATGCTAGATTTAGGTGTTGAAAGCAAAGTAAAGAATATTAAGGACTTTGATTTGAAATTACTTCAAAATCGTAAAATTTCTGTTTCACAACATTGTTATGGTTGTACTGCAGGCTCTGGAAGTAGTTGTCAAGGAACTATAACATAAATTTATTTCCCTCTTATTTTCGATACAAATAAGTTTATATTTTTCAAATGGTTTTGCTCTAAAAATTTGATAAATGCAGATCCAATAATGGCACCTTTTGAATTCTCACAGGTTGATTTAAAAGTTTCGGAATTGCTAACTCCAAAGCCAACGAGTGTTGGATTTTGAAGTCTCATTTTTTTAATTCTTTTAAAGTATTTAATTTGCTCATCTCCAAATTTTCTTTTTGTTCCTGTAACACTTGCACTACTTACCATATAAATAAAACCTTTCGAAATTTTATCAATTAAGTTGATTCTTTCATTGGATGTTTGAGGAGTTATTAAAAATATTTTATATAAATCATTTTTTTCAAAAATTGATTTATAAGATCTGTTATATATCTCCATAGGAAGATCTGGTATTATCAAACCATCAATTCCGATCTGTTTACATTTTTCACAAAATTTTTCCACACCAAATTGCATTATTGGATTAAAATACCCCATAATTATTAGAGGAATTTCAATTTCTTCTCTAACCCCTTCTAATTGTTCAAAAAGTTTCATTGATGTCATTCCATTTTTTAATGCGATAGTTGAGCTTTTTTGAATCACTGAACCATCAGCAAGAGGATCACTAAAGGGCAATCCAATTTCGATCATATCGACCCCGCTTTCTTGAAGTTTTTTCAATATTGGAATTGTGTCTCCAATTCTTGGATATCCGGCAGAAAAATATACTGATAGTATTTTTTTTGATTTTTTAAAAGTTTTATCTATCCTATTCACTTGAGTTTAAAATAATTAATAAAAGTATCAAGATCTTTATCGCCTCTGCCAGACAAGTTTACAACTACAATATCATCTGTTTTGAATTTACGATTTTCAAAAACTGCAAAAGCATGTGAAGTTTCAATTGCAGGAATAATCCCTTCAAGTTGAGTTAAATTCAGACCTGCTTGCATAGCGCTGTCGTCAGTAATAGAAATGAATTCTGCCCTTCCTGTTCTATAAAGATGTGAATGCATCGGTCCAACCCCTGGATAGTCAAGACCTGCAGAAATTGAATAGGGTTCAGTAATTTGACCATCTGAAGTTTGCATTAAAAGAGTTTTACTTCCATGAATTATTCCATCTTTTCCAAGAACTGAGGTAGCAGCACTTTCTCCTGTATCAATTCCCTTCCCAGCTGCTTCAACAGCTATTAAATTGACATTTTTGTCATTAAGAAAATTATAATAAGCTCCAGCTGCATTACTTCCCCCACCAACGCATGCAATTATATGATTAGGTTTTGATTTATTTTCTTTTTCTAAAAGTTGCTCTGTAATTTCTTTACTTATTACTGATTGAAAACGAGCAACCATATCTGGATATGGATGAGGGCCAACAACAGATCCAATTATGTAATGAGTGTTTAAAGGATTATTAATCCAATCTCTAATAGCCTCATTAGTTGCATCCTTTAATGTTTTACTGCCTGATTTAACTGATTTAACTTCTGCTCCAAGCATTTTCATTCGAGCTACATTAGGAGACTGTCTTTTAATGTCTATATCACCCATGTAGACCACACATTTTATACCCATTAATGCACAAACAGTTGCAGTAGCGACACCATGTTGGCCAGCACCTGTTTCAGCTATAATTCTTTTTTTCTTAAGATGTTTTGCCAGAAGAATTTGCCCGATAGTATTATTAATTTTATGGGCGCCTGTATGACACAAATCTTCTCTTTTAAGATAAATTTTTGTATTGTATTTTTTTGAAAGTCTTTTTGCAAAGTAAAGTGGAGTAGGTCTTCCTACATATTCTTTGAGAAGTTCATCAAACTCTTTTTTGAAATTCACGTCATTCATTATTGAAATATATTTTTGCTTCAATTCCGATATATTGGGATATAACATTTCAGGAATATAAGCTCCTCCAAAATCTCCATAATAGCCGTTTTGATCTATATTATAATTCATTTATTTTGCTTTTAAATTCTCTAATTATTTCAATTTTTTTATGACCAGGTTTTGATTCGAATTTACTATTTATATCAATGGCATAAACTGGTAAGTTTGTTTTGACTAATTTTTTGATTTTTTGAATATGATTAGTGCTAATACCTCCACTTAAAAAAAATGGTTTATCTAAATTATAATCTTTTAGAATTTTCCAATTAAAACCGTAACCATTACCACCTGGCTGTTTGCCTTTCGTATCAAAAAGAAAGTAATTGCAAAACATTTGATAGGGGATTAATTCTTTAAAGTCATATTTGTCTAGAATATTTATCGCCTTAATCACCTCTACGTTTAATGATTTTACTAGTTTACAAAATTCAGGTGTTTCCTCTCCGTGAAGCTGAATACATTTTAGTTCATGCTTTATTATTGTTTTTTTTATAAACTCAATTTCTGAATTGACAAAAACACCAGTTTTTTTTATATCCCCTGGCAGATTAGGTGTGCTCTCAAAAACAAATCGTGGGGATTTAGAATAAAAAATAAAACCAATGTAATCAGGTTTAAGCTTTACAAGCCTATGTATATTTTCAGTTTCACGCATCCCACAAACCTTAATTTTCATTTTCTATCTTTTTTATGAATTTATTTGCACTTTTTCCTGGATCATTTGTTTTCATAAAGTTTTCACCAACTAAAAAACCTTTATATCCATATTTTTGTAATTCAATGACAGATGAAGGTTTATTAATTCCACTCTCAGATATTTTAATAAAATCTTTTGGGATTTGATCTGCAAGCTTTTTACTGATATCTATGTCAACTTCAAAGGTCTTTAGATCACGATTGTTAACTCCTATAATATCTATTGACGGGAAAAGAGATTTTTTAAGTTCTTTAATATTATGAATTTCTAAAAGAACTTCTAGATTAAGTCTTTTTGCAAAATCAGAAAAAACCATGATTTCTTTTTTTGATAAAATAGCCGCAATTAATAGAATTACATCTGCTCCAGATGCTTTTGCTTCAACAATTTGATATATATCTATAATGAAGTCCTTTCTTAAAATAGGGAGTCTAGTTAAACTTCTGGATTCTTGTAGATCTTTTAAAGATCCTGAAAAAAATTTTTGGTCAGTTAAGATTGATATTCCACTAACACCCGCTTTATCATAACCTTCAATTGCCCTATTTATAGAAACATTATTATTAATTACTTTTTTTGAAGGTGAACTTCTTTTGTGTTCTGCAATAATTCCAGATTTACTTTTTTTTAGCATTGTAACCAGAGAATTAGTTTTGTGTTTAAAAAAAGTAGATTTTTCAAGATAGTTGTATGGGAATAATTGTTTTTGCTTTAAAACTTCTTTTCTTTTATTTTTAACTATTTCTTGCAAAATTGTCATGACTAAGATAAATTTTGAAGTTTTAACAATGATTTCAATGCTTCTCCAGACTCCAATGATTCTTTTGCTCTTTCAAATCCTTCAATGGGAGAAATTTTTAAAACAGTTGATATTGCCATAGCTGCATTTGCACACACTACATTTTTTTGGGCATCAGTTCCTTTGTTTTTAATCACATTCATAAATATTTTCACAGAGTTCGATATATCTCTACCGCCTAATATTGAATTTGCTTTAATTGGTAAAACCCCAAAATCTTCTGCTGATAAAATGTCTTCACTTTTTTTTGTAAAAATTTTTGTTCTTCCTGTCAGAGAAATTTCATCATACCCATCAAGACCATGAAGAATTGTATAATTTATTTTCGTTTTTTGAAATAAGTAATTATAGAGCCTTGCAAGTTCAAGATTAAACACTCCAATTAGTTGATTATTTGGAAACGATGGATTAACAATTGGACCTAACATATTAAAAAATGTTTTCAATCCTAATTGTTTTCTAACAGGAGCAACATTTTTCATTGCGGGATGAAATAAAGGTGCATGCAGAAAACAAATCCCTGCTTTTTCAATACATTTTTTCAAAAAACTATTTTCATTTGAAAATTTGATATTTAATGCTTCAAGGACATTGCTTGATCCACAACCAGAAGAGACCCCATAATTGCCATGTTTTGTTACTTTTATGCCTGCTCCTGCTGTTATGAAAGAAGAAAGAGTTGAAATGTTGAATGTGTTTTTTCCATCTCCACCTGTACCGCAAAGATCAATAGTGTTAAATTCACTTAAATCAATACTTATACATAATTCTTGTAGAGCCTCACGAAAACCTTCAAGTTCATCTAAACTAATACTTCTCATCATATAAATAGTTAGAAAAGAAGCTATTTGACTTGTATTAAATACACCATCAGCTATTTGAATAATTACTTGTTTTGCTTCATTTTTTTCAAGCTTTTCATGTTGAATCAGTCTATTCAATATTTTTTTCATCTGTTAAGAATTAATCCAGTTATTTAGTATTTTTTTCCCATTTGGAGTTAGTATTGATTCTGGGTGGTATTGAAGAGCTTTTACATCAAATTCTTTATGTCTTAATGACATTAACTCACCGTTTTCATCAAATGAAGTGGCCTCTAAAATATTCGGGAGAGGGGTTTCAACAACCCATGAATGATATCTGCCCACTGAAAAGCTTTTTGGCAAGTCTTTGAATAAAGAGTCTTTTTTTACAATATTGATTTTTGTGGATACTCCATGATAGACTTTATCTAGATTTATTAGTTTTCCTCCAAAAACCTCAGCAATAGCCTGTTGGCCCAAACAGATCCCTAATATTTTTTTTGTTGGAGAATAATATTTAATGGCATTTTTCAATTGACCTGATTCATCTGGAATACCTGGCCCAGGCGACAGTAAAATATTTTGATAATCTTCTAGCTCCTTGAGTTCAAATTTATCATTTCTTTTGACAGTAGTTTTACAACCTAATTCTTCGATATAATGTACTAAATTATATGTGAATGAATCATAATTGTCAATAACAAAAATTTTTTTATTCATAATTCTTCTGCAACTTTTAGGGCTTTGTCTAAAGCGCCTAATTTATTATACACTTCTTGTAATTCACTATTAGGATTAGAATCAACAACGATTCCTGCACCTGCCTGATAATATAGTTTTTGATCTTTACTTAGAAAAGATCTAATAATAATCGCATGATTAAAATTTCCATCAAAATCCATATAACCAATTGCCCCTCCATAAAAATTCCTTTTTATTGATTCGTACTTGTCTATGAGCTCTAGAGCTCTATGTTTTGGAGCTCCACTTAGTGTTCCTGCAGGAAAAGTATCAGCTACAACTTGAAAAGTATTAGTTTTGACTTTCATTTTACAATTCACTTTAGACACTAGATGGATTACATGTGAGAAAAATTGTATCTCCCTATTTTTTTCAACAGTAACCTGTGATCCGTTTCGACTTAAATCATTTCTTGCTAAATCAATTAGCATCACATGCTCGCTGTTTTCTTTTGGATCTTTTTTTAACTTTTCTGCTAAAGCTTTATCTTTTTTATCATTCCCTGTTCTACGGAAAGTTCCAGCAATTGGATGAATTTCAGCATTTCCGTCTTTTATTATTAATTGAGCTTCTGGAGAGCTCCCAAATATTTTAAATCCACCATAGTCAAAAAAGAATAAATATGGAGAGGGATTAATTGAACGTAAACTTCTGTAAACATTAAATTCATCACCATTAAACTCTTGAGAAAAACGCCTAGATAAAACTAGTTGAAAGACATCCCCTCTGTGGCAATGAGCTTTTGCATTTTTAACATATTCAAGAAAATCATTATCATTAAGGTTGGATGTTTTTTTTCCTACTCTTTGAAAATTAAAAATATTTGAGCAGGGGTTATTTAATAGAGTCTGAATTTCAACAATATTGTGTTCTTTTTTAATACTATGAGAAAAAATATAAGCCTCGTGATTAAATAAACTTATTGCAATTATATTTTGGTATACAGCATAGTATATGTCTGGTATATTTAATCCTTGCTTTTTGCTATCTAATGATATGTTTTCAAAGTATCTAATTGCATCATGGGAGATATATCCAAAAAGTCCGCTACTTATAAATTTGTATTCATTTTTATTAACCTTAAACTGTTTTGAAAATGAATTGATGCAGTTTGGTATATCAGTATTTTCATCTATTCTCTCAGTAATTATATTGTCATCAGGAAACTTTCTTGTAATAATATTTTTTTCAACTTTAATGTATGCGATTGGGTTAAAGCATATATAAGAAAAAGCCTTATTATTATGATTGTAGTCACTACTTTCTAGCAGGATAGAATTCGGATAGACATCACGAATTTTAAGATATACACTTACAGGAGTAATTGTATCTGATATAATTTTCTTATGCTCTGAATTTAATCTAAATTTTTTCATTTTTTCTAAAAAAAAAAGCTTGTCGCGATGACAAGCTTAAAATTTATGAAAGCAAACCCTCACGAAACTATTCCGTTGATTGAATCCACCACCAAATATTTTTTAAAATTTTCACTGTCCAAATATACATTATAAAATTAATCTTGCAAATTTATTTTTCAAAAGCAATTTTTGCGTTTATAGCGATTTCATCATAAATTAATTTATCTCCTAGATTTTGAAAAAAGTTTCCAGATCTAAAGCGAACATCAAACTTACTTCTGTCAAAAACTAATTTAGCAGACCAATTATCATCAATTTCTATTTTAGCAGGATGAGTAATTCCTTTTATTGTTAGATTTCCACTTAAGATTTGAACACCTTCTTTTTTGTTAACTACAGCAGGTGATTTAGTCTCAAAAATAGCCTCAGAAAATTTTTCTACAGAGAAAAAGTCATCTGATCGAAGATGTCCTTCTAATCTTTGCTTTGATCCTCCCTGAAGATCTTCAACGTTAATAGTTTTCATGTCGACAATGAAATTACCAGAAATATTTACCCCATTGTTTAAATTTAAGTTTCCTTTTTTAAATTTAAGAGAGCCGTAATGATTCTTTCCGCTTAGCTCTTCCCCAATCCATTTTATTTTGGAGTTTTCTACATCAATTAATTTTGTCATTTGGCTTATTAAGCTTAATGGAGTTAATAGAGCTAAAAAGGTTACAATGATTGATTTGTATAAATTTTTTTCCATAATTGAGATTTTAAAAATTATTGTTTTATCAAATTTATCTTATTTAATAGTTTTCTAAGCTTTTTTTGGCTTTCATTATCTAGCGGATCAAGAATTTTTTTTTCTGCATTTTCAATTTTATGATCTAAATTAGATAAAACAGATAGACCCATTTCAGTTATTACAATTTCAACTTTTCTTCTATTTTCCTTGCAAGGATTTCTTTTGACAAGCTTTTTATCAATTAATTTATCGATTAATCTTGAGGTGTTGCTCATTTTGTAGATCATTCTAACTTGTATAGTATTTAAATTAGATATTTTATTTTTTCTGTCTCTTAGAATACGTAGAACATTAAACTGCTGAAGACTAAGTTTGTTAAGCTTTAAAACTTCTTCAAGTATAAATTCTGCTTTACTAGCAGCCTTAAGGATTCCTATAACTGTATTTTTAATGAGTTTTTATTTTATTGTATTAACAATAGTTGTTTATACAAATATAATTATTTTCCTTAATTTAACAAAATATTTGAAATTAATATATAAACACTATTTTTGTCTGAAATGGATTTAAGTCAAATAGAGTGGCGTTCTAACTTAGATAAAGACAATAAATCAGTCATTATCGACGTGAGAACATCTGAAGAGCATTTAGAGGGACATATTCAAAATTCTATTTTAATAGATATTACAAAAACTGAAGCTTTTATTGAAAAACTAAATTCTCTAGATAAATCAGTTTCCTATTATGTATACTGCAGATCTGGGCAAAGAAGCGCTAAGGCCTGCTATTTGATGGAGCAACTTGGGATAAAAAGAATTTTTAATTTAGTTGGAGGAATTCTAGAATGGAAAGGAGAGCTAGTTAATTAATCTTTTATGAATAGTTTCTTCCGGCTTCGTCATTTTTTTGAAAAGCATGGTTTTGCTGTCTCTTCACGTTTGGCAGAAACACTTGGCATGAAAGCAAAAAGTGTCCGTCTTTTTTTTATATATGCTTCTTTCACTACTGTTGTGGGTGGACCTTTATTATATCTTACTATTGCATTTTGGCTAAAGATGAAAGACATGATTTATACAAAAAGGAGTTCTGTTTTTGATTTGTAATCACTTTTTTAGATATTGCGCAACTTAAAATGCTTTTTTAATGGTGGCTTTAACATCAAAAATTATTTCTTTTTACTCATGTTTTATGCTTTCTTCAATATCTAGCTCAATACAAGAACTTGATCTAGATGAGCGAATAAATCAAGCTTTTACTCCAATAGCTAATTGGTGGGAAGCATTGATCCTTCATTCCTTCCCTGGTACAGAGTATTTATTTGGTCAATCCATTCCAACAATAATTATACTTTTAGTTGGAGGCGCTTTATTTTTTACACTATACTTCGGATTTGTAAATATTCGAAGATTTTCAACATCTGTCAAGATAGTAATGGGGAAATATGATTCTGTTGATAGGAGTCAGGAAGAGAAAAAAAATAATGTTAATAAGGATTCAAAAGAGGGAGAAGTCAGTCATTTCCAAGCATTAGCAACAGCTGTCTCTGGAACTGTAGGAAATGGTAATATAGCTGGAGTTGCTCTTGCAATTGCCGTTGGTGGTCCAGGCGCAACTTTTTGGATGATTTTATGCGGTCTTTTAGGAATGTCTACAAAATTTGTTGAATGTACCTTAGGTGTTAAATACAGAGATGTTTCAGAGGATGGAGTCGTATATGGTGGACCAATGTATTACTTAGCAAAAGGATTTAAAGAAAAGGGATTCGTAAAAATTGGAAAAATTCTTGCTGTTATTTTTGCATTGCTATGTATAGGAGCTTCTTTTGGAGGAGGTAATGCTGCCCAATCAAATCAAGCCGCTATGCAATTAGTTAATTCTTTTGGCTTAACTGGTGGAAGTGCCAGAACAATTATTGGAATAATTATGATGATTTTTGTTGGAATTATTATAATAGGGGGAATAAAAAGAATCGCATCTGTAACTGAAAAAATAGTGCCATTTATGGCCTTGATGTATGTTGCGGCATGTTTATACATAATTCTCGGCAATATAACTTTTGTTGATGATGCATTTGCAATGATTTTTAAACAAGCATTTAACCCACAAGCTGGACTTGGAGGGCTTTTAGGAGTTTTAATAACTGGTTTTCGAAGAGCTGCTTTTTCAAATGAAGCTGGTGCTGGATCTGCTTCAATAGCTCACTCAGCTGTAAAAACTAAGTACCCTGCGTCAGAAGGATTGGTTGCACTATTAGAACCTTTTATTGATACAGTTGTAATATGTACTATGACTGCTCTAGTAATAATAATTTTTAACGGAGACAATACTGTTTTTAATTATGGGGGTCTAGATGGTAAAGTATTAATAGATGGAATGCAAGTTGAGGGAGCAGGAATTACCGCAGCAGCCTTTTCAAAGTATATTTCTTTTTCGGGTCCATTTTTAACTATGGCAGTGGTGTTATTTGCTATTTCTACAATGATATCTTGGTCTTATTATGGTCTTCAATCTTGGATGTTCGTTTTTGGTAAAAGTAAAATTTCAGATCTGTCATATAAAATTCTTTTTTTAATTTTTATTGTTATAGGTGCTGCTGGAGATATGTCTTCAGTTTGGGCTTTCTCAGACGCTATGATTCTTGCCTTAGTTTTTCCAAACATGATTGGACTTTTATTATTGTACCCCAAGGTAAGAGATGAACTTTCAAATTATTTGACTGCAATAGGAGTAAGTAGTCCATCAAAATAATTTCAAAGTTCTTCAACAGTAATTTCCAATTAAGTTATATATTTGCCGCAGTTTAATTAAAATGAGCTTACAATTATGTTAATTATACCTGTTAAAGAAGGTGAAAATATTGATCGAGCATTGAAACGCTTCAAGCGTAAGTTTGAAAAGACTGGAGCTATGAGACAAGTAAGAGAAAGAAAACAATTTACAAAACCTTCTGTAAAGCATAGATCGAAAGTTCAAAAAGCCCAATTCATTCAACGCATCAAGGATCAGGAAAATCAGTAATTATTCCTGTTAGACACCAATTCCTTATAAAATAAGTTTTTAACTTTGATTGTAACGTTTTTTATGTCAGTTAAAAGCTTTATCGCATATATTAGTCTAGAGAAGAAATATTCTGAAAATACAAAAATAGCCTACCAGGGAAATCTGGATGAATTTAAAAAATTTTGTGTTAAAAATTTTAATACTCAAAACATTGAAAATATTGAATATACAATCATAAGATCATGGATCGTTTTTTTGATTGAATCAGGAAATACAAATAGAACTGTAAACAGAAAAATATCGGTATTAAGATCTTATTATAAATTTCTGCTAAAAATAGGTCTTATTGATATTTCTCCTCTTAAGAAGCACAAACCTTTAAAAGAATCAAAAAAAATTAATGTTCCATTTACGGTTAAAGAAGTTTCAGATGTTTTAGATGGAAACTACTTTGGTAAAGATTACAATGGACATCTAGAACTATCAATAATAACATTGCTCTATTATACAGGTATAAGACGTATGGAATTAATTACTTTAAAAATTAGTGATTTAGATTTGAATTCTTGTAAAATCAAGGTGCTTGGTAAAAGAAATAAAGAGCGTCTCATTCCTTTGTTGCCTGAGGCAGTTAATTGTATGAAAACATATCTTGAATATAGAAAAGATCTTAATAAAATAATAGATGATAAATTTCTTTTTCTTTCTAAACTTGGTACAAAACTAAAAGATTCATTTGTTTATAAAACAGTCAACAATTATTTCAGTAAAGTCTCTACAAAGGTGAAACGAAGCCCTCATATGCTCCGACACAGTTTTGCTACGCATCTTCTTAACAATGGAGCTGATTTAAATGCTGTAAAAGAGTTACTTGGTCATGAAAGTATTGCTGCAACCCAAGTATATACTCACACTAGCATGGAACAAATAAAAAAAATCTATTCTAATTCACATCCTAGAGGGAAGAAAAAATAATATAAAACCTGAAAGGAACAAAGCAAGATAAAGTGGTAATTATTTTATTTTAGGTAATTGCTTTGAATAGAAAAAAATTAATATTTAATTTGCAGTCCGTTTTTACGGGCTTTTTTTTTAATTAAGCCGATGTAGCTCAGCTGGCTAGAGCAGCTGATTTGTAATCAGCAGGTCGTGGGTTCGAGTCCCTCCATCGGCTCTTAATTCTAAACTTGGGGGGATACTCAAGCGGCCAACGAGGACAGACTGTAAATCTGTTGGTTTATACCTTCGCAGGTTCGAATCCTGCTCCCCCCACAACATTATTTAAACAATCACTAAGAATTAATTATAAATTTTTTAGTTTAGCGGAATTAAAAAAAGATTATGAAATGGTATCTTAAGGTTTTAAAGCAATACACTGATTTTGATGGTCGTGCCAGGAGAAAGGAATATTGGATGTTTACTTTGTTTAATGTCATATTTATTTTTTTAGCCCAGACAATAGATAATCTTATAGGAGTAACATTTGATATATATGGCATTCCCTTAGGGTTTGGTTATATCTATTTGTTATATACTCTAGCTTTGTTTATACCAAGTTTAGCTGTTGTTGTTCGAAGGCTTCA
>PBWA01000014.1 GCA_002728855.1 Flavobacteriaceae bacterium | reverse complement strand
AAGTGATTTCGCGAAATCACTTTTTGGTGGAACCCCGGGGTTCCATTATGGACCCCTAAGGGTTCCACTAAGTTTTGTAACTATCTGATAATCAATATACAAAGGGTGTGGTTATAGTACAGGTGGGACCACCCTTAAACCCTCTAAGTCATTGATTTAGAGGGTTTTTGTTTTTTTGACTTTTTTATCCGAACCTTTTTCCGAACCTAAATCCATTCTAAATACATCTTTAACCTTTATTTAAGATTTTTGATTTCAGTATTATACTATGTTTGTTCCATGAAAAAAATAATTGGAGTTCTATTTCTTACAATACTTTTACAAAGTTGTATGACTTATAAGGATATTAATTATGAAGAGATTGATACAAATAGAAAAAATCGTCTTTCAATTACTGTTAAAGACAAAACAGGAGTCAATCACGGAAGATTAATTTCAAAGGAACAAAATAGGGTAACTATAGAAACAAGACAAGGTGAACAACAAACCTTTTCAAAAGATGAAATTGTAAAAATGTGGAAAGTAAAAGGGTTTTGTTTTATTGGTTGTGTTCAAGTTTATAAATAATAACTCAAAATATTTTCATGGTCCTTTTGGAACCTGAAACAGGGTTAAGGTTAAAAAATCTTGATTTTTGAGAACGATAGATTTGGTTTCCCACTGGAAAAGGAATTAGAGAAAAAATTAACCCACCAAAGACCTATTTACCCCACAAATTGGAGTAAGTTAACCCACTTGGTGGGACAAGTATATTGAAATATTGCACTTAGTAGCTTGATAATCAATAAGTTACAAAAGTGGTTAAAGTTCAGGTGGGACTCGAACCAGGGTTTTTACTTAAAACACCCCAAATGGTAAACATCTTTTAGTGAATTAAGTTTCCAATATTCAAGTAAAACTTTTTATCTAAATTTATGTCTAAGTTTTAATAACTAAAATGAAATCTTTTTTAAAATTATTCATTCTATTATTCTTATTGTCATGCAGTAAGAATCAAACACCGACATTTAATACAATTACACCTCAGGGATTTTCTTTGGAAGCGAATGATTATTCAATAACTGTTACCCATACCTCAATTAACGAAGCATCAAATGTAAATATCTACAAGGGTTACTGTGATAATGAGCTATCACTTTATGAAACTATAGGCATAGGTGAAAATTACATTGATCTGCAAACTGGATTTAGCGAAGAAGTATATTACAAAATTTCATTTGTTAACTCCGAAGGTGTTGAATCAGATTTTTCAGAAGTTAAAAGCATATCAGGTGTAGAGCCAATCAATAATGTAAGATCACAGAATGTAACCGACAGGCCGATTGGCATTCATTATGCAGACTATCATTTCAACTCACAAAGATTTACTAGAATCAAACAAATATTCACTATTCATGAGTTACCAACTCTAGAGAACGGAGATGAATATGACGGAGGGCTTTACTGGAACTTTTACAATGGAATAATTAATGACAATATTGGTTTTTATTTTGGGATTCAAACTTTAGTTTCTGGCGACCCTGATGGACAAGCTTCTAAGGGAGTTATATTCTCACGCTGGAAAACAAGAGACATTTCAAATTACAGATTATCTGAAGGAGGGTGGGGTCAAAGTGCTGGCTATGAAGGAGATTTTATTGGTATAAGGAAAGAGTTTGATTGGAATATTGGGACTTACGAAATAGAAATAAAGATGATTGAAAGTGATGATCTTGGAGATTGGTATGGTCTGTTTATAAGAGATATTGAAGATGAAGACTTTACATATGTTGGGTCAATTAGGTTTGAACATGGTTCTATTAAAGGAATCAGGTCAGGTGCTGGCACGTGGACTGAGATATATGGAGCACCATCATCTATGGAGTTTCCAAGGTGGCATGTCTCAATTGATGATGTAAAGATTAATAATAGTGAAGAACCTGAGAGGATTCAGTCTAGATACTTTGAAGAAGTATGGCAGTCGAATCAATTTGATGATTATACCAATATATTCACACCTGACGGGAAAGAGGTTCATTTTCTCATGGGACCATATGTAAAAAGGTTTCATCAGTCAGGTAATGTCGTCACATCATCATCTATGAATCAAAACAATTGTGTAAGCTATGAAGATATCACTGCTGAATACCCATAATTACTTTGCTCTATTTCGGCTTAATTAGTTATTTGGATTATATGGGAAAGATGAGTGATGTAAGTCAATCTTCAGCGAATCCTTAATTAATTTATATCCAAATGTATATTCTACTTTAGCTTCATTACCATCAACATCAGTGAAAAAATAGTTCCCCATCGCTATTGCACGATTTTCTTCTATAATTATATTAAAATTCTCAAATCTAACTTTAGTCCATGGTTGAATGGCAAAACCCTTGTCTTCTTCACAAGCTCTATTTTCTCCAGCAATAAAATAAGATAATGCGTCAGGCTTAGTAGGCCTAAATTGTTTTATAGTACATTTAGTGGGCTTAAATGATACTGATCCAATTTCAAAAGCATATAGTTCATCAAGAAATCTATTTGTAAAGGCTTCACATTCAAATCTGTTTTCTTTTAATGATCCGATTTTAACTACTCCATCGCCCCATGTTTTTTGAATATTTTCCACTTGTTGTTTTGTAATCATACTTCAAATTTACCCTATTTTTTTATTTTACAAATACTTGTATCTTGCGAGTTATTAACCATAATTTTAATAAAATGAAAAAATTAATTCTAACACTATTTTTATTCAGCGGATTTTTTGCAAATTCTCAGTATTGCACATTTTTTGATTTTGAAGCTAAAGAGCCAGAAATGGTTGTCTCAACTTTAAAAGGAATGATGGAAACAGGATGGGGTAAAAATATTCAAGGGACAAAATCTCTTTTTGCTTATCAATTTAACGGAGCAAATAAAGCAACTCATTCTGTTCAATTTTGTTTTCCAGATGAAAAAGCTTTTGCTTCTTTTTTTAGTACTTGGGCAATGTCAGTTGATGCTCAGTTATTTGGCGAAAAGCTTGGTAAGTTTTCGGAGCCGGTTTCACAATCATTAAATACTCCTGTTTGGTACAAAAATGATTGGTCAAATGATAATGCCTTCATGTTATATCAAATGGAAGTAAATGATCCAGCTGCATATTTAAAGGAGTTTAAAAGTTTTTCACAGAAAATGGCAAAAAAGCTTGGTTTTGAAAATAATTCTTATGGATTAGCTTACCCTATAGTTGGTAAAACAGCTGAATTCTCTCACTTTGTTTGGATAGGGTCACCTAATGTAGAAGAGGCATTGAAAAGAACAAAGCAGATGTTTGCAGATCCATTATTTGCAGAATTTTCAAAAAATGTTTCAGGAATAAGAAAAGTAGTAAATACAACACTTTCTGTCCGTGTGATGGATTTTTAAAATCTAGAGTTAAAGACAAATATTAACCCTCCAATTGGAGGGTTTTTTAGTAAATACATTTAAAAATTTGACAGCTAATTCCAGCTGATAGTTTTAAGAGATTCATACATTAGACTAATTTCAGTCTCCGAATATGTATAACCTCTTTCATTTTCGAAGGAAAAAGATACCTCTCCATTATCTGCTACAAAGTAAAAATGATATTCAAATTCTTTCATGCTGCCGTCTTCATTCCAAATAGCTCCCCAAAATTTAGTTCTTACAATGAAACCATTTTCATCCTCATGAGTAAATCCTCTAAAATCTGAATTAAGTGAGCCCCCTTCTTCCCATGACTTTTTATATTCCTTGATTAACATTTCTTTGCTTTTCCACTCTCTGTATGGTGGAGGTGTTTCTTCACTAATATTAATACTAAAATTTCTTTTTCTATCATCTTCATTTTCTCTATTAGTGATCCGAGTATCCCAAGTTTCATTACTAATAAGGCGGGTTCCTTCAGGCACAATTAGACTAAAGGGCATGCATAAGTGTATTTGATAACCATCAGCATTATATTCAGAGCCACAAAATTCACTTAAATCTAACCTCGAATTTAATGATAGTAAATCTTGTGAGTTGATAGAGAAGGAAATTAAACAGCAAATTATTAAAAAGATATATTTTTTCATAAGGTCATGATATTGGTCTAATTAAATATACAAAAAAGAGCAATTTTAATATTTTAGTTGTAAATTGATTATCAAATAAAAAAAGATTATGTCTAAAAAAATTAAAATTTTTGCCGTCATTGCTTTTTTGATGGTTTCTTGTTCAAAAGATGTTACTGATGATTTACAGTCTCAGATAACTCAACTTGAGCAAACCATTCAAACATTGCAAGCGAATATAACCACGCTGGAAGGACAAATAAGTTCTGCAAGTGCTGCAAACTCTAGCCTTTCACAACAACTTTCTGCAGCACAAACAGCTTTAAACAATGCGACTGCCCTTATTGCTGCAGCAAATGTTGATATTAATGCATTAGAAGCTAGTTTAGCTTTTGCACAAGAGGCTCTTGAAGGGATTGATTATAGTGCAACCCAAGGATTTAATTCTGTTGGAAATGTTGCTGATCAAACACCAACTGAGGCCAAAAAGACTATTTATGGTCGGTGGAATATAGCCGGAGCATCTAAATCCTCATGTTCATATGACTTTCTTGAGTGGAATGATGATACATATATTCTTTCACTCAATCTGCCTGATGGAGAGAAAGGTACAATTTTTGGACCTTATACTTTAAACGAGGCAGCAGATGGTACCGTTGAGAGTGTTGATTTAGATTTTGATGCAGGGACATCTATAGTTCAAATCGCAAGAATAACCAATATTGTCGTTACGGAAAGTGGAGGCACTATAAACGCAACTTTCGATATTGAATTAACATTGCCAGAAGCTCTTGAAGTTTGTCAAGCTTCTCTGCCAGGGAGTGTTACTTGTGAAAAAGAAGAGCCTATGGATGAAGCAACAACTTCATCTGCAATTAGTAATCATGCAAAACTAATTGGTAAATGGGAGTTAACAGATTTCTCTAGTAGTGATGGGGAGACCATAGATAGTATTAAAAATGGTTGTGATGATAGTGATGGAGACGGAACAGTTGACGGCACTGGAGACGGTAGCGAGTGTATCCCAGCAGATAGACTTTTTGTTACTTTCTCTGATTTTGGAACATATTCAGTTGTGGCTGTTGCTGCAGACGGAGCGATTATTAATGTTGAAGTTTCATCTTGGGATTGGGCTAATGCTAGCCAAACTAGAATGAAAGTTTTCTTTTCAGGAGATGATACTGATGAAACAGACTTTGGTATCTATGATCTTGTAACAATTACGGAAACAGATTTGCAGGTTACTGGTGGTTATACCGATACATATACAGAACTAAATGCAGACGGTACTTATACTGAGACATCAGTTGAAATAACAGAGACTCTTACTTTTGCAAGAGTAGATGATGAAGATGAATAAATAAGTTAAATCTCTATTAAAAAGAATTTTAAAAACCCCCTGTTTTCAAGGGGGGTTTTTTGATTTACCGCCTATCCGATATATACTCGTAAATGTTTTGGTGACGTTTAAAACCCGTGACTCGGCCTTGACTATTTCTTAAAATGTATAGAGCTTCTCCAAGACTGTCATTTTTTAAAACGCGCCTAAAATGATCTTCTTCTATTTGTTTAAAACGACTAAACGAGGCCTCTTGACTTGGTATTGATAGCAGAGCTATTTCATCTCCCCAAGAGCTTAAGTAGCTTTCACCTCCCCAAGGCTGAACATTATAAAAGCCCTCAACATCAGCAAATTTATGAGGCTTTTGATCTTTTTTTAAATTAACCTCATCCAAAATTTTACTTACTCCATTAGCATATTTTGAAGGATTTGTTCCATTAGCATTAATCATTACAGCAAAAGCCCTATTCTTTTTAGTGTCAATAGATAAAACAGATCTATATCCGGGACAAGAACCTCCATGGCCAACCCTTCTTTTAGAATCTTCCCCATATATTCCAAAACCATATCCTCTCTTTACATCTGTTAATGTATCATTTAATTGAGTAGTATGCATTTTTTTTAGAGTTTCTGCTTTCAGTATGGGACTTTCAATTCCTGATAAAAGATTCAATTGCCAGAGGGCAAATTTTGCTAAGTCAATACTGTTGGAGCTAAATCCTGCAGCAGGGTCAATTCCATTAGCACTAAAGAAAGGAACCAAATCACGCGAGCCATCCCTTTTTTTTGAACTATAGCCAAAGGCCAAATCAGTACCATATTTTCGAATGTCCATAAAGGTTCTTGTTTGATCCATACCTATCGGATTAATTATATTCTCTTGAATGTAATCGTCATATGATTGTTTTGAAACTTCTTCAACTACATAACCTAAAAGGGCAAGACCTAAATTACTATATTGATAATATTTATCAGCAGGATAAAGTGTTTCTTGTTTAGCCAATTCTCCAATAACTTCTTCTTTTGATGGGAAATTAAAATTTGGTTGCGACCAATAAGGATGGTTTGATTCTCTTGGAAGCCCTGAAGAATGCGTTAAAATATTTGCAATAGTGATTGGCCTGCTTTCAGAGTACAATTGTTTTAAGTTAAAAAAAGGTAAGTACATAGAAATGGGGTCACCCAGTTTTATTTTCCCATTTTCAACTAATTGCATAATTGCGATAGAAGTAAAAAGTTTTGAAATAGAACAAATACTAAAAAGAGAGGATTGTTTTAAAGCAGTTTGATCATCTGAAATACCAAGAGCAATACTCCAATCTATCCTTTGATTCTGAACAACGGACATTGTTAGGCCAGGGATTGATTCATAATCTAATTGCCCCTTTAGCCAAACTTTTGAAAGGTTATAAGCTTCGGTATAATTTTTTTCTTCTTCAGCAAAGGGGATTATTTTTTCTTTTTCATTTGATCTTTTACAACTGAAAATTAATAGAACTAGCAGAGGGATTATTTTTTTCATCAATAAAAATTTTGTGATTCCTAAATATAATCAAGTTTTGATTAAATTTGAGTATGGAAATTATAATAGGGGTTTTAAGTTTTTTAGTACTGGGTCTTATTTATCTAGTCTATAATTTAAGAAATAATACAAACACTTCTTCAGCTAATGATCTTATGAAGTTTTCCGAATCTTTGACATCTCAAATTCAAGATATGAGGAAAGAAATAGATTCAAATTCCAAGGACAGTAGAGTAGAGATGGAGTCAAGATTAAAGGAAATAAATAAGCAAATAAATGATTTTCATAAAACCTCAGCCACGAATATGACAGAGCAATTTAAAGAATCAAATAAAGTAATAAAAGATGTTACAGGAGAGCTTGAAAAGTTAGCTGGGACAAATAAACAGGTTCTTGGTTTTGCAAATCAGATGAAAACGTTAGAAAAGATTCTTGCCAATCCAAAGCAAAGAGGAATTGTAGGAGA
The DNA here is from genome assembly GCA_002728855.1 of Flavobacteriaceae bacterium. Classification (GTDB taxonomy): domain Bacteria; phylum Bacteroidota; class Bacteroidia; order Flavobacteriales; family Flavobacteriaceae. Next base: position 23,617 of record PBWA01000014.1, on the reverse strand, counting down.
AACTCAATTAGAACATCTCATAGGGAATGTTCTCCCGCCAGAGCTTTATCAAATGCAATATTCATTCAAAAATAATGAAACCGTGGATGCTGTTTTAAAAGCAGGAGAATATATTATTCCTGTAGACGCTAAATTCCCTTTGGCTAATTATAATAAAATGATTGAATGTACTGACAAAGATGAATTAGCAGATTTAGAAAAGAAATTTAAAATGGACATTAGAAATAGGATCGACGAGACGGCTAAATACATAAAGCCAAACGAAGGAACAATTGATTATGCCTATATGTTTATACCCGCACAAGCTTTGTTTCAAGACATCTTGAGTTATAAGGTAGGAAATGTAAACATTAATCAGGTTGATTTAAATGAATATGCCTTTCGAAAAAAAGTTATAATAACATCTCCACATACTTTTTGGGCCCATCTTCAGCTTATTGTCAAAGGATATAGAAATCTACAGATGGAAAGTGGGATTAAAGATATAATCAAATGGGTTCAACAATTGTCATCTCATCTAAATGCATACCAAGAGTATCATCAAAAGCTTGGAAAGTCATTAGGCGCTGCACAAAATCATTATAACAGCAGCTCACAGGAATTTAAAAAAATCGACAAAGATATAACCAAAATAACATCAGGTGAGTCTCAACTAAAACTAGAAGCTGAAACTACTGAAAGTATAGAAAAATCTGAAGTATAGTAATAAAAAAATTATGAAAGAAAATAAGATTATAATATTGATTTTACTTTTAATTATTTCATGTAAAAATCAAGAAAAAAAACAGAACAATCAATCTTCTGATAACAATATTAGCCTTTCTAAGCTAAAAGGATCTCCTATTTATGATAGCGCCAGTTTATCTATAGACGAGAATAATTTAAAAATTAACGAAAACGGAGAAGTTAATTTTAATTTTAATGTTGAAAATTATGAATTGGGAGCTCAGACCTCTAATGCCAAAGAAAATGGTTTGGCTAATTCTGGGAAAGGGCAACATATACATTTTATATTAAATAATGGACCATATTCTGCGCACTATGAATCTAATTTTGATAAAGTCCTTGATCCAGGCAATAATGTAATTTTATCTTTTCTTTCTCGTTCCTACCATGAGTCGTTAAAAAATGCGGAGGCATTTTCATTGATTCAGCTAAACCCCAATGAGCAAGAAGATGATTCAATTGATTTATCATCACCACTTATGTTTTATAGTAGACCTAAGGGAACATACGAAGGAGATGACACAAAGAAATTACTCCTTGATTTTTATTTGATTAATACAGAAATTTCTCCTGATGGGAATAAAGTCAGAGCAACGATTAATGAAGAGGAATTTATACTTGATGATTGGACACCTTATTACATTGAAGGGCTTTCCTTGGGTGAAGTTACAGTAAAATTAGAGCTTTTAGACAGCAGTGGTAACTTGATTGATGCTCCTTTCAATCCTGTAGAGAGAAAAGTAATTCTAAAATAGAATGCTCAATTTATTTAAGTGAGCTTTCGATTTCGGAGGTTAGATTTCTGACGGCTTGTTATTCTAAAAAGTAGGGGATTGATTTTTGAAATTGGTGTATATACAAAAACATAAAATTTATTTGATATGAAAACTTTAAACTTATTTAAATCGAACCTTTTAAAGGGTCTTTTTGTTTTAGCATTGATTCTATATTCTTGCAACAAAGATAATGATGGCTTTGATATTTTGGATAAAATGTCTGATGACGAACTGATAGAAGCAATTGCGAAATCATCTGAGAAACAAGAGATTGATTACAACCAATTACCCTCGTCTGCAAAGAATATAATTAATGAAGATTATGAAACAATGACAGCAGATATTTCTTTGAAGGTTGAAGATTTAGGATATGAGGTAACAATGATTGATTATACCCCTTTAAATGTTGCAGATAAAAATGAGGTTTATTTTAATAAAAACGGGCGAGAATTGGTCCCAGAGGACAAAAAATCAGAGAAGGGAAAAAGAAAAAAGAAAAAGAATCCCTTCAAGTTTGTTTTTCCAGTAAGTTTTGAAATGCCAGATGGATCAACAATTACAGCCAATGATAGGGAGGGGTTAAAGTCTTTAATTAAAGCTTGGTATGATGAAAATCCTGATTCAAAAGAAAAGCCAAAATTAGTTTATCCTGTAGATCTTGAATTTAGGGGAGGGAAAATAGTCTCAGTTAACAATGAGGAAGAGATGAAGAAACTTAGAAAAAAAATAAAAGAAAGACAGCGCAGTAAGAAACCTTTCAAGTTTGTTTTTCCAGTAAGTTTTGAAATGCCAGATGGATCAACAATTACAGCCAATGATAGGAAGGGGTTAAAGTCTTTAATTAAAGCTTGGTATGATGAAAATCCTGATTCAAAAGAGAAGCCAAAATTAATTTATCCTGTAGACCTTGATTTTGGAGACGGTAAAATAGTTACAGTTAACAGTGAGGAGGAGATGAAGGAGATAAAAGAAAAATTGAGAGAAAGAGCTTCTCAGGGGCAATCAAATAATGGGACTAAAGGGAGATAATGTTAAATCTTTATTTATTTGGTTTGAAATGTCACTCCTTCAAAATGTTTTGGAGGGGTGATTTATAAAATTAAGTTTTGAAAGAAAGTGAATTTAAAAATCTTTATGACAAATATTTTGACAGCATCAGGAGGTATATTTATTACAGGTCTTCAGATCAAGCTTTGGCAACAGATGTTGCTCAAAACTGTTTTTTAAAACTATGGGAAAAAAAAGATTTTTTACATAAGAAAAATATCAAGTCATTATTATATAAAATGGCAACAGATGAGTTTATTAATCACTGGAGAAAGCAAAAAAGAGAAAGAGAATTTGCTAATGAACATTTTGAAATAAAATCTAATGAAGCTGAAAATGAAAATCAAGAAATAATTAATTATAGAAAAAAAATGCAATTAATTTTGTCGGGATTAGGGGAAAGGCAAAGAAGCGTATTTTTAATGAATAAAATGGATGGCCTGACAATATCAGAAATAGCAAATTATTTAGGCCTTAGTATCAAGGCTGTAGAAAAAAGGATGACTCAGGCCTGGAAATATATTAAATTAGAGGCAGGAAAAAAATAGATTAATATGGATGAGAGCAAAATGAATAAATTTTTAAAAAAAGGATACATTAAATTTTCTAAAAGCAAGGATCAAATTTGGGAGGAAGTCTTTTCAAAGAAAATGACATCAAATAAACAAGAAAGTAAAATGTTTTCTTTGCATAGTTTTTTCCCACAAAAAAGATTTAGCTATGCTGTTGCCGCAACTGTTTTAGTTTTGCTTGGGGTTGCTTACTTTAATTATGAGGACAATTCATTAGCGTCTGAGGAGGCTGAAGTTGTTTATAAAATATCAAAAGAAGAGTTTGCTGAAATTGAATCTTCTACCATGTTTGAATCTTTATTCATAGAAGATCAAGAAGTTGACTATTTTTTTAACATGCATGTTGCAAATCAAATTGTAGATGAATAAATATAAAACGATTAAAGAATAAGCTAATGAGAAAAATATTATTATGTATCCTTTTTTCAAGCATTATTTCTTTTGCTTATTCTCAAGAAAGGCAAATTTCTCCTCAAGCAGGAATAGAAGCAAGGCTTTTCCCTACAATGAATACTTTATCACAGGACCAAAAAAATCAAATTATTTCTGAATTGGATAATATAAAAAGATCTAGAGAATTATTTAGAGGGACTCTGTCAAAAAAACAATTAGGTATTTTAAAAAACAATTCGCTTTCCTCTCTAAAAAAAAGAGAGATGTTAATAAAAACATTTACTCCCTCCCAGAGAGATATTCTCAACAAAGCAGATGTTAGGATGAAAAATCTTATCCGTAATGTAAAATCAAATTTTTCTGATAAGCAAAGAAAGGAACTAAATGATTTAAAAAGGAAGTATTCAAAGATAAGACAAGGAGACCCAAGAGGCAGTCGTCTTAAAGCTGGAGAAATGGAAAGAAGAAAAAAAAGACCTTTGCCAAAAAATAATCGTGGGAATCGTTAAGCATTATTTCAAAGCAGGAATTAAAATTATATTTTAGCTGCTTCAAATAAGCGTTTATTGAAAAATTTTGTTCTCCTCATTTTATTGATATCTTACACTGGGGTTTCTCAAGAAAATAAATTATCAGAAGAAGCCGAAGAGATAATAGATCAATTATTTTATGGCGATCTACTTGAAAAAACAAAGACAAATTTTATTTATTCAAGCCTAAATTATAATAGCAATACATTTTTTTCTGGCAGGGAAACATCAGTAGATCAATTTAATTTTTCTCCTCAGATAACATATCTTAATACAAAAGGGTTTTTTGCCACTTTAACAGGGATTTATTTGAGCGAGTTAATTCCTTCATGGGATTTAACTGCTCTTTCGATGGGATATTATTTCAACATTGAAAACCTAAGTGAAAAGATAAATTTCAACACTAGTTACAGCAGATATTTTTATTCAGAGAATACGGATAATTTCGTCAATTCACTAATTCTTGGTGGGAGTTATTTTTCAAATGACGAAAACTTTTTTTTAAATATTAACTCAAATTATTTTTTTGGTGGAGAATCTTTCTTTCAATTTGATATGAACGCCTTGTATTCTTTTAACATAATTGGTGAGTCTAATAAAGATGATTATATAGATGGGACAGCTGAATTAATTGGCAAAAGAGCTTATTTAGGAGAACAATTTAGTCTGAAGTTTAATCCAAGGGTAAGTTTTATTTTAAGCGAGGAGAATATAAATCCTGAATATTTTTTTTATGAGGAATTTTTGGAGTCGGAACAAACACGATTTGGACTTATAAATACACAATTTAGATTTCCTATCTATATGGAGATAAATAGACTCAGTGCTGAAGTATCATATAGTATTAATTTTCCAAGAGATATTCTAAAAAAAGAAACACTATCTTCTACAGGGTTTTATAGTTTAACAATAGGATACCTGTTTTCTTTTTAGCACTATAGAGACCGATTATTCTTCCACTTGATATATACATAAAGAGGAATTCCTAATAGAAGGAGTATAAATCCGTAGAATACACTTTCTTTTCCAGATCCATAAATAGCCCAGATACTAAATATAAAACCAAACACTGAAAGAATAATATTTTTAATAAGTTCTCCATTCTTAAAATTCCTCAAAGAAATTAGAGAAAAGGAAGCTGCTGTAAAAAGATATGGGACAAGACAAATAAATGTAGATAAAAGGATAAGAAACTCAAACTGATTTACTAGAGAATCATTGTAATTCATTAGCATTACAAAAGAGGTTAAAACACTACCTATTATTAAACCTAAAATGGGCACGCCTTTGCTATTTTGTTTTCCAAAAACTTCTGGAAATAATTTATCATTTGAAGCAGCCAAAGGCATTTGCCCTGTTATTAATATCCAGCCATTTAATGCTCCTATTCCTGCAATTATAGTACCTAATCCTACTAAGGAAGCCATATATTTGCCTCCTATTACCTCTGCAGCATCTACAAAAGGGGCTGCTGAATTTTGCATAATTTCTACTGGTAAAACACCAAATAAAATAGTGGTTCCGGAAAAATAAACTAATACACAAATTAATGTACCTATCATCGTAGCTTTAGATATATTTTTTTTGGGATCCTTAACATTTTCAGCTGGAATTGATGCAGATTCAATTCCTAAAAAAGCATATAATGTCAAGCTTGCCACAATTGGGATAATACTAATATCAGAATTATCTGTAAGATTAAATTTTGGGAAATTTGATAGATCAAAAAATAATAGTCCAAAAATGATGACAATCAATATGGGTAAGAGTTTTAAAATTGTGGTTATAATCTGAACAATTGCAGAATCCTTTATACCCCTTATATTAATATATGTTAAAATCCAAATAATAGAAATTCCATATGCTACTGAAAAAATTGGATCATTTGTTATAGTTGGGAAAAAAAACCCAGATGCTCCTATTATTGAAATAACAATGGCACCATTTCCGATCCAAGTACAAACCCAATATCCCCAGGCAACTAAAAATCCAATGAAGTCACCAAATCCATTTTTAGAATAAATGTATGGCCCTCCACTTTTATCTGAGATAATTTTACTTAAACTACTGAAAATAATAGCTAAAACAATTGCTCCAAAAGCTGAAATTAACCACCCAATTAAGCTTATGGAACCATATTTTGCTAGTGCTGCAGGCAATACAAAAACTCCTGCTCCTATCATATTACCAACTACCAGAGAAGTTGCAGAAATTAGACCAATTTTTTGATGTGATGACTTCAATTTTTTTTCAAGACAAATAATTGTTTAAATTTAGTTTTATTATCAACAAAAGAATATTAAAATGCATTATAATTTCCGGGTAGATAAGGATATCAAAAAAGCTGAGACTTTGCCCTCAAAGTTTTATATGGATCAATCAATTTTTGATCTGGTAAAGGAAAAAATTTTTTCAAAATCTTGGCACTGGATTGGTCATGAGAATCTTGTTAAAGAACCAAATTCAATTCATCCTATCACCCTTATGGAAAATTTTTTAGACGAACCCATTTTGCTTACTAAAGACAATAATGGAGTTATTTCTTGTCTTTCTAATGTTTGCACTCATAGAGGAAATATACTTGCTTTAAATTCTACCAAGGCTAAGAAATTGGTATGTATGTATCATGGGAGAAGATTTAATTTGAATGGACATTTTGAATTCATGCCAGAATTTGAAGAAGCAAAAAATTTTCCTAGAGAGTGTGATAATTTATTCAATTTCCCGATAGAAAAATGGGGACCATTTTTGTTTATGGGGATTGACCCTCAATATGATATAAAAAAAATTATAAAAAAAATAAATACTAGGGTTGGATTTCTTCCATTAGATGACTTTTTGCTAAGAGAAGATCTTAGGAAGGATTATATAGTTGACGCTAACTGGGCATTATATTGTGATAACTATCTGGAAGGATTTCATATCCCTTTTGTCCACGAAGATTTAAATAAAGAGTTAGATTACGGAGATTATGATACTGAAATTTATGATTATTTTAATGTCCAGGTAGGATATACAAATGATTCTTCAATTGCATTTGATTTTCCAAAAAATCATATGGATTCTGGGAAAAACATAGCAGCATATTATTTTTGGATTTTTCCAAATATGATGTTCAATTTTTATCCTTGGGGTCTATCTATAAATATTGTTAAACCCATTTCTGTAAATAAAACTAAAGTATCCTTTATTCCGTATGTATACGACTCTAATAAATTAGATTCGGGTGCGGGAAGTATTCTTGATAAAGTAGAAAAAGAAGATGAATTTGTTGTGCAAAATGTCCAAAGAGGAATGCGTTCTAATTACTATGATACAGGAAGATTTTCTCCCATAAAAGAGAAAGGAGTACATCATTTTCACCTCTTGGTTTCTGATTTTTTAAATAAATAAACATGAGCAATAAAAAAGTTATAATTTATAGAAAATCAAAAGGACAAATAGTTGTCCAGGGAGAAGTTAAATTAACTAATGAGGAAGGAAAAGAGATTCAACATAAAGATAGATTTACTCTTTGTGGATGTTCAAAATCAAAAAAATTACCCTTTTGTGATGGTTCTCACAAAGAAGAAATTTAAGCCAGCTTTTTGTATTTTTGACAATACAAAAATCAAGTTTTATGGTTAAAATTTTGATTGTAAATAAATCAAGTTTTGATTTGCCTTCTTATGAATCCAATTTTGCAGCAGGATTAGACTTAAGGGCAAATTTATCTGAAAAAATTACAATCGACCCAATGGATCGTAAGTTAATTCCTACTGGTTTATTTATTGCTTTGCCCAAAGGATACGAAGCTCAAATCAGACCTAGGAGTGGCACAGCTATTAAATACGGAATAACAGTACTTAATTCACCTGGCACAATTGACTCTGATTATAGGGGAGAAATAGGCATTATACTAATAAATCTCTCAAATAAGAGATTTGTTGTAAATTCAGGAGACAGGATCGCTCAAATGGTAATTTCCAAGTATGAGCAAATTAAATGGGAACTCACAGAATCATTACCGAAAAGTAATAGAGGAGAAAAAGGTTTTGGAAGTACTGGTAAGTAGTTAATATAGTTATAAAATGACACAAAAAATATATCAATTTAGATGGATTTTTATATCCTTCATAATTATATTACTCATTATAAGTGGTTGTAAATCTGTTAGCGTTCTCCCAAGTAAAACTCCAATTAATAATATCAAGATAAAAGAATTAGGAAATGAAATATCAAAAGCAAAACTGAACTATAAGAATATTCGTTCTAGAATAAAAACAGAATATGATGACGGAAATAGAAAACAGCAAATTATTCTTAATCTTAGAATGGTTGATAAAAAAGCTATTTGGATTAGTGCAACAATGCTAATTCCTATTGGTAAATTATTAATTACTCCTGATAAGATTTCATTTTATGAGAAGTTTCAAAGAACTTTTTATGAAGGAGATTTAACATTTGTTAAAAAGTTTTTAAATATTAATATCGACTTTAATGATATACAAAATATTTTACTGGGATATCCAATTTTAAATATAACTGATAATAAATGGAAAAGAATCTCACATCCTAAGTTTTATGTTTTGAGCTTATCAGGCAAAGCTCAAAATTTTACTCAAACATTATTTTTTGATCCGACCAATTTTTTACTAATGGAGCAAAGATTTTTTTTAAAATCATTAAATCAGAATATGACAATAAAGTATAATTATTTTCAAAAAGTAGATGGGAAAAATATTCCAAGGAATATCGAATTTTTTGTTCCATATGATAGTAGTTACAGAAAACTAATTTTGGAATATACTAGAGTTGACTTCCCAGAAGATTTAAATCTTCCATTTACTATACCTGACGGATATAAGCCAATAAATATTCTTGAAAAATGATCTTTAACAGATTAATTCTAATTTTTTTCTTAACTAGTCTTTCAACAAGTTTAAATGCACAAAACTATTCTGAAAAGCAAAAGCAACTTGAATTTCAAAGAAAAAAACTTCATGAAGAGATAAAACAAATCAACTCACTTCTTTTTCTGAATACTAAAAAAGAAAAAAGTCTTATTTCTCAAACTGAAGATTTGAGTATAAAAATTTCTGTTAGAATGAAATTAATAGCAACAAATAACGAGCAAGCAAATATTTTACAAAATCAAATCAACGTTAATGAAAGAGAAATAAGTAATCTAAGAAATGATTTAAAAACCCTTAAGAATGATTATGCGAAAATGATTCAGAATTCATATCAAAGTAAATCATCTAAAAGTAGACTGATGTTTATTTTTTCTTCTGAAAATTTTTCGCAAGCTTATAAAAGGTTACAGTATCTTAAGCAGTATTCTGAATTTAGAATTAATCAAGGTGAAAAAATAGTTGAAAAAGCAAAAGCAATACAGGAGACAACCAATATCTTAAAGAATCAAAGAAATAAAAAAAAGATAATAGCTAATGATAATATGCAAATCAAAGAGATATTAGAAAAAGAAAAAAAATTTCAGAACGAAAATTTATTGTCTCTAAAGAAAAAAGGAATTTCTCTAGCTTCAGAAATTAAAAAGAAACAACAACGCTCGGCATCTATTGATCGAGAAATAGATCGATTAATCAAGGAGGCTATTGCCGAATCAAATAAAAATAAAGATCCCTTATCAAATGAATTCAATTTAACACCTGAATTGAAGATCTTATCTAAAAATTTTGTTTTGAACAAGGGTAAGTTACCTTGGCCTGTTGAAAAAGGTATTGTTATTCAAAATTTTGGCAGGCAACCTCATTCAATTATTAAGACTGCAATTATAAAAAGTAACGGTGTTACAATAGCAACAGTCAAAGATGCTAGCATTAGAGCTGTGTTTGATGGTGAAGTGATGTCAGTCTTAAGCTTCAAAGGAAGCAATCCCACAATATTAATTAGACACGGTAATTATATTTCAACATATAAAAACATAGGAAAAGTCTTTGTAAATAAGGGAGATAAAATTGTGTCTAAACAAGTTATAGGAGAAGCATTTACCCATCCTAATAGCGGGAAAACAACACTGCAGTTTGGAATTTTTGAGGGAGTCAAACCAATAAATCCAAAAATGTGGATTTATAAAATGTAATGAACTATTCTTCTAAATACCAAGCTTCTTCTTCAAGTGTATACTTGATAAAATTTAGTAGTTTAAGGGCCTCTTTTTTTGACTCAAATCTTCCATATGCAACACGATAAAGTCCTTCAGGACTCGATTTACTATATTCAGCATTATATCCTTCTTCTATAAGAGACGTGAGCTTTTTCTCAGCATTAGCAATTGATCGAAAAGAACCTGCAATAATGCTATAGTAGTTATAACTGGCAGAAGATTCTACATAGTTGCTTTCACTATCAAAATTCAATTCTATTTTTGAAACCGTTCCTAGGTCAAATGTTGCATTTAAAACGTTATCCTTAATTTTTTTTTGAGCTATTTTAGTAGCCTCTAATTTTTGCTCAGTCATATATCTGTCACCGTAATAATAAGAAGCTCCTAGCAATGTTATAGTTAAAACAGCAATTGCAGCGTATTTAAGAAGAGGATTTTTTGATTTTTTTTCCTCAGGTGTAAACATTAAATCGTCTTTCGTTTGATTATCCATATGAAATAAATTTTTATTATCTGAAATAGGTATTATTTTTTTAATTGGATTCCTTATAAAAGGTTTTAATCCAAAAGAATTAGAATCAAAATTTATTTGTCTAGAGGGGAAAAATTCTATTTTCTTATCATAATTTAATTTCATTTCTCCAATTCCAGGGAAAAATAAATTTTGAGTATTTAGTCTTTGTTTCCATACTATTACTTCTTTTTCAATTTTTTTTAAGGCTTTTTCGTATGAAATTTGTTCTTTTTTTGCCAAATGATTTGCCAAAATACCATCATTATTTTTAAGTAATATATTAAAGCCAATGATTTTTTTTGGTGGTTCAAAGTTACCGAGTTCATAGTCTACAGACGCTCTGTTTGATTGAGTTAAAAATGCCCCAAAACTTGGTACAGTAACACATTCATGAACATAAAGTAACTCTTTGATATATTGCTTTATCAACATAAATCAAAAATACTAAAATATATACCTTTTAATAACGTTTTAATCATTTATATATTTTGGNCAGCAATTAATATCCAGCACTTTTTCGAACTCTTAGAAGAACTTCATTTGCAATTTTACTGGCTTTAATAGCACCTTCAGATAGAGCTAAATCTACTTCTTTAGGATTTGAACAATAGTAATTAAATTTTTTTCTTTTCAATCTATATTCAGTTAATATTATATCTAAGAGCAGTTTTTTAGCTTCACCATAACCCATCCCACCTCTTAAGTAATTTTCTTTCATTTCTGAAATATTTTTTGGAGAGGCAATTAACTTGAATAATTTAAAAACATTACATATTTCAGGATCTTTAGGAGACTCTATGGGGGTACTATCTGTTTTAATAGACATTATTTGTTTTTTCAAATCTTTTTCTGGCAGAAATATATTTATAAAATTATTTTTGGATTTACTCATTTTATTACCATCTGTTCCAGGAACAAATTGAGTATTTTTCTCAAGTTTTGCATCAGGTAAAACAAGAGTTTCTCCCATTTTTTGGTTAAATCTAGAAGCTACATCTCTAGTCATTTCTAGATGTTGCAATTGATCTTTACCAACCGGTACAATTTCTGCATCATAAAGTAGAATATCAGCAGCCATTAGAAGAGGGTATGAAAAAATTCCTGCATTTACATCTTTTAGATTATTTTTTTTGTCTTTAAAAGAGTGGGCAAGAGTTAATCTTTGAAAAGGGAAAAAACAGCTTAAAAACCAAGCTAACTGACTAACTTCTGGCACATCACTTTGTTTATAAAAAACTGTTTTTTTTGGATTCAGTCCACAAGCAAGCCATGTTGCAGCTGTTAAAAAAGTATTTTTTCGGAGTAAATTAGCATCTTTAATTTGAGTCAGCGAATGAAGATCTGCAATAAAGAAAAAACATTCGTTATTTTCATCTTTTGATAATTCTATCGCTGGGATAACAGCACCAAGAAGATTTCCAAGATGAGGAGTCCCCGTTGATTGAACACCTGTTAATATTCTGGCCATATTTTTTGAGCTCTACAACAAAGATATTTTATTTCCTTTGTTGAACAAACTTTCTTTTCAAAGGTTAATNGGGAGATTTTAAAATTGTATTTTTATGAAGTGAGAAGGGCTATATTAATTCTTTGGCGTATCTGGTTTTACTTATTGGCTTCTATTCCAATAATTTTTCTTTTCCCTATTTTAGTTTTCATATTATTTTTACCAAATTTTTATAAATATATTTTCTGGATAGCAAGAAATATATGGTCGCCAGTTATTTTATATGGAATGGGATTTTGGCTGGAAATTAAATACAAGGAACAAATTGATAATAATCAGCAGTATATGTTCGTAGCAAATCATACAAGTTACATTGACCCTTTTGTTATGCTACGCATTTTTAAGAAACCATTTGTATTTGTTGGGAAAAAAGAACTTGTTAAAATACCTCTTTTTGGTTATATATATAAGCGGGCTGCTATTATGGTAGATAGGAGTAGTTCCAAAAGTAGGTATGGAGTTTATGGTAGAGCAGATAATGTTCTTGAAAAGGGTTATAATGTTTGTATTTTTCCTGAAAAAGATTATTTTGATGAAACAATTTTATTGAATCCTTTCAAGCAAGGGGCGTTCAAAATTGCCATTTTTCATCAATTTCCAATTATTCCAATGGTTTTTTTTGATTGTAAAAGAAAACAGCCTTGGTATACAACGCATGGATATCCTGGAAGATTAAGAGTTAATGTTTATCCTTCTGTTAGAACAAATGGAATGAGTGAAACTGATATACCGAAATTGCAAAATACAATTTATAAGCTTATTGATTCTGAATTGAGAAAAGATCCTGAAAGATCAGCGTTGAAAGCAATAGATACTTGGAAAAGAATTAATAAACTATCATAAATTAGTCCGCATCATTATTGAGCGAAGACATAATCTTGCTTTCAAGTTCTTCTAAAAGTTCTGGATTGTCTTGAAAAAGTATTTTGACCGTATCTCTACCTTGACCTAGCTTTGTTTCGCCATAGCTAAACCAAGAGCCACTTTTTTTAATGATTTCATTATTCACTCCCAAATCAAGAATCTCTCCTATTTTTGAAATACCTTCTCCATACATTATATCAAACTCTGTTGTTTTAAAGGGAGGTGCGACTTTATTTTTAACAACTTTAACTCTAGTTCTATTTCCAAGCACTTGAGCATCAGGGCCTTTAATTTGTGTTGATCTTCTTATATCTAGTCTAACAGAGGCATAAAATTTTAATGCATTCCCGCCAGTTGTTGTTTCAGGATTACCAAACATGATTCCAATTTTTTCACGAAGTTGATTAATAAAAAAAACAGCACATTTTGTCTTACTAATAGAGGCAGTTAACTTTCTTAGAGCTTGCGACATTAATCGAGCATGTAATCCCATTTTCGAATCTCCCATTTCGCCCTCTATCTCACTTTTTGGAGTTAATGCAGCAACCGAGTCAATTACGACAACATCAACAGCTCCAGATCGAATTAAATTATCAGTTATTTCAAGAGCTTGTTCACCATGATCTGGTTGCGAAATGATTAGCTCTTCAAGATCAACACCTAGCTTTTGAGCATAAAATCGATCAAATGCGTGCTCAGCATCAATAAAAGCACAAATTCCTCCCGCTTTTTGGCACTCAGCAATTGCATGCAAGGTAAGTGTGGTCTTACCAGATGATTCTGGGCCATATATCTCTATTATTCTACCCTTTGGATATCCACCAACTCCAAGAGCATGATCTAAACCAATTGATCCTGAAGGGATAGATTCGATTTTTTGGTCAGTCTCTTCCCCCAGCTTCATAACAGTTCCTTTACCGTATGTTTTATCTAACTTGTCAAGTGTTAATTGAAGAGCTTTTAATTTTGCGTTTTTTAAATCCGCCATTGTTACCTTTTGTGCTAATTTAATACTATTATGATTTTCTCACAAAACTGAGTATCATCTATTATTAACAATTTTAAACTTTATTTTTTTAGAATGATAAAATTTTTAGAAAATATCTTTTTGTAATTTTATACTTACTTAACTATGAAGTGGAATGCAATTTTATAACAAATTAAATGCTAAGGAGCAATCTGATTTAATTGACAAATCTGGGAAAAATAGAATTGTATTATCTTTTTATAAATATTCGGTTATAGGAAATCCTAAAATTTTCAGAAACTATTTATACGTAAAGCTTTCAGCAATTGATGTTTTAGGGAGAATTTATACGGCAAATGAGGGGATCAATGCACAAATTTCAATACCGCTTGAAAATCTCCCGTTCTTGAGGAACGAACTTGATAAGATAACTTTCCTAAAAAATATTCGCTTGAATTATGCTCTTGAAAGTGAAAATAAATCTTTTTTGAAACTTACAATTAAGGTTAAGGATAAGATAGTTGCTGATGGTCTTGAAAGTCAAAAAATTGATTTATCTAAAAGGGGAACTTATGTAAATGCCCTAGAATTTAACAAACTACTTGAAGAAAGAGATACCATATGTATTGATATGAGAAATCATTATGAGAGTGAAGTTGGACATTTTAAAAATGCAATTACCCCAGATGTNGATACCTTTAGAGAGTCTCTACCATTAATTGAAAAGACATTTTTTAATAAAAAAAGCAGCAAAAATTTTCTTTTATATTGTACAGGAGGAATAAGATGTGAGAAAGCAAGCGCTTATTTTAAAGAAAAGGGATTTAAAAAGGTTTTTCAAATGCAAGGTGGGATTATTGAATATGCTAAGCAGATTAGAGAAATGAAACTTGAAAATAAGTTTAAGGGGATAAATTTTGTTTTTGATGAAAGAAAAGGAGAAAGAATTTCGGAAGATATAATTTCAAATTGCCATTTGTGTAATTCTTCCTGTGATTCCCATGCAAATTGCGCCAACCCTGCATGTAATTTATTATTTATTCAGTGTCCAGATTGCAGTAAAGCATATAGCGGCTGCTGTTCTAAAGATTGCCAAACAGTTATTAACCTTCCTGAAGAAGAACAGAAAACACTTAGAAAATCAAAAAGAAATAGCCATAAGGTTTTTAAGAAAGGAAGGTCAAAAGCCTTAAAATATAAAACATGATTTTAAAAAAAATGAACCTAAATAACATGATCTTTGGATCTTTTTGTTATTTGATTTTTATCTTTTTTTCTTGTTCTGATAAAAACTCTATTGTTGAATATAAGAACTTTAATTATGGATGGGAATCCAATGATAAAGCAAAATTTATGATCCCAACCATATCAGGGGAAATGGCAAATCTTATAATTCATATTAGGAATAATAATAGTTACGCTTTTTCTAATATTTTTCTGATTGCTTCCATTGAGGTGGAGGGCAAACTTTTTTCTAGAGACACTTTAGAGTATGAGTTAGCTGATTCTAAAGGAGAATGGTTAGGTGATGGATTTACAGAAGTAAAAGAGAGTAGGCTATGGTGGAAAGAAGATTTTATTATCCCTGAAGGAGAAAAAATATATGCGGTAATTGAACACGCTGTTAGATCAAATGGAATTGAGAATGGAATTGAAAATCTAGAAGGAATCATAGGTGTTGGATTATCTATAAAAACAGAGAATAAAAATCAATGAAAAAGTCATTTAGGCTAATTGATAATGATAAATATAAAATCCAAATTAGACTGTTTTGGGCTTCGTTTTTAATAGGTATTTGTCTTTTCATTGGTGTGTTTATCTATGCTGCACTTGGCTATATGGGAGAGATGCCTCCATTTGAGCAATTGGAAAATCCTAAAACTAACTTAGCAACTCAAATTCTTTCATCTGATGGTGTTGTATTAGGTAAGTTTTATTATAACGACAATAGAACTCCCATAACATATGAAGAGCTCCCGACAAATATTGTACAAGCACTAATTGCAACAGAAGATGAAAGATATTATGATCATTCAGGAATTGATTGGTATGCTACATTAAGAGCAATTTATTTTCTTGGAAAGAGAGGAGGGGCGAGTACAATTACTCAACAACTAGCAAGACAGCTTTTTGTTGGAGTAAGATCAAGAAATAAAAAAGAAGCGATAATTCAAAAGATAAAAGAATGGGTTCTTTCCATTCAATTGGAGAGAAGATATACAAAAGAAGAAATTATAGCAATGTATTTAAATATTTATGATTTTGGATATAATGCAGATGGAGTTAGATCTGCAGCAAAAATATTTTTTAATAGTAATCCAGAAAATCTTACTGTAGAACAATCTGCTACTTTAGTAGGAATGCTCCAAAATTCCTCGCTTTATAACCCTATAAGAAGGCCAGAGCTTGTGAAGAAAAGAAGGAATGTTGTTTTTCAGCAAATGTATAGGAATCAATTACTAACACTAGAAGAAAAGGACTCGCTTAGTTTGCTTAATCTAGAAATTAAATTTACGCCTGAATCACATCGCGAGGGACTTGCAACATACTTTCGTGCATACTTACAGGATTTTATGAAAAAATGGACGAAAAAAAATTATAAATCGGATGGATCGACATATAATCTATACAGAGACGGACTCAAAATATATACTACTATAGATTCTAGGCTACAGACCATTGGCGAAGAATCTGTTTCAGAGCATATGAAAAATCTTCAAAAAGAATTTTTTAATCAAAATACAGAAGAGATTAATCCGACAGCCCCATTTCTTAATCTAAGGGAAGGCGAAATAGACACTCTTTTGGAGAGGACAGCNAGGAGAAGTGAAAGATGGAGGAAAATGTCTAATCTTGGACTTACAGATGATGAGATTTTTAATAGTTTTTTTGAAAAAACACCAATGACTATTTTTAGTTGGGATAGAGAAATAGACACTGTTATGACGCCTATGGACTCAATCCGTTATTACAAGCATTTTTTGAGAGCCTCTCTTATGTCCATGGATCCCCAAACAGGTCATGTTAAAACATGGGTAGGAGGATTTAACTATAAACATTTCCAATATGATCAAGTTAAACAAGGCAGGAGACAAATTGGCTCAACTTTTAAACCCTTTCTTTATGCAACCGCAATTGATCAATTAAAATTATCACCTTGCGATTCACTACCTGACGCTCTTTACTGCATCGACGCAATGAAACATGGAAACATTGATCCTTGGTGTCCTAAAAATTCAGGCGATAAGTATGGTAGAATGAGAACACTAAAAAATGCTTTAGCAAATTCTGTTAATACTGTTAGCGCAAGGATAATGGATATGGTCGGGCCTAAACCTGTAATTGATTTGGTTAAAAAAACAGGAGTAACATCTCGTTTACCTAATGTTCCTTCAATAGCTTTGGGGACACCTGATATTAGTCTTTTTGAAATGGTTGGAGCATATGGAACTTTTGTAAATAAGGGAATTTATATCGAGCCTATAATAATTACAAGAATTGAAGATAAAAATGGCATGCCCCTTTTTGAAGTTGTACCCAATACAACTGATGTTATTAGTCAAGAAGCTGCTTATGTTACAATAAATCTACTCAAAGGAGTCACAAAGTATGGTTCTGGAGGTAGATTAAGGCATGCTGGTCTAGAAAAAACAAATTATGTTTATGAGAATGTTGTTACCGGTTATCCTTATATTTTTGATAATCCTATAGCAGGTAAAACAGGCACAACCCAAAATCAAAGCGATGGTTGGTTTATAGGAATGGTCCCTAATTTAGTTTCAGGGGTTTGGGTTGGAGGAGAAGACCGGTCCATACATTTCGAGGAGATTGCTTTTGGCCAAGGAGCAACTATGGCACTTCCTATTTGGGCACTTTATATGAAAAGAGCATATGAAATTCCAGACTTACAAATTTCAATCGATGACTTTGAAGAACCTGAAAAGTTAACTATTAATATCGATTGTGAAAATATGTTATCACCTAAGGAAATTAAACCAAGGGAGAAGACAAATTTAAAAGAACTTGGGTTTTAGTTGTCTTGTGCATACCACTCTGAAAAAGAAGTTTCAGTTTCTCTTAACTTTAATGAGTATAGTTTTATATTACTTGGGAGTTCATCTGAGATAATTTTTGAAAAATCAACAATCATTAGTTCACACGTAGGCTGATAATTAACTCTAACTACTTTATGACCTTTCTCTTCTAGATCATCTGCTAAATCTTTATAGGGAGATTTTACATTTAATATTATCGAATGATCAAGTACAGAAATAATCTTTTTTTTAACAATTTTTTTTAATTCACTAAAATCAATGAGCATTCCATTTTTTGTATGATTTATATCATCTATCGGATATCCTATTACAGTTACATCTAATTTATAACTATGTCCATGAACATTTTTACAAAGACCATCATAGCCATAAAGTGCGTGAGCTGTCTCAAATTTGAATTGCTTTGTTATGCGAATTTTACTTTTCATTATTTATAGAGATTTGATAATATTTTGTGTGAAATCAGAAAGTGTTAATTCAGCTGTTATTTTTGCATTTTTGGGGAGTAATTTTTCCCAATGTTCTGTTCCCTTCCAATGTAATTGTCTAAGTCTTTTGGACGCCTCTTTAGGGAAAGAAGCAAAAGAAACTAACTTTTTTTCTATTTCTATATCCATTTGATTTATGTTTTCTGAAATATGATTATACAGTCCTTTGTCTCTCGCCCATTTGGAGCTTTTCCAGTCCTTACTATCAAGAGATAATTCTGCAAAGGCAGCCGACCCAATTTTTCTACTAACAGCAGGTTCAATAACGTAAGGGCCTATCCCAAGAGATAACTCTGATAATTTTATGGAAGCTTGTTTACAAGCAAAAACATAATCACATGCAGAAATTAAACCTACTCCCCCTCCTACAGAAGGTCCATTAACTCTTGCGACAATAAATTTTGAAAGTTTTCTAATGGTATTAATTAAGTTAGAAAAACCCATAAAAAAATTTATTCCCTCAGTGATAGTTGATATTTTTTTTAAAGCGTGAAGAGATGCGCCAGAACAAAAAGCTTTACTACCTTGACTTTGAATCAAAATGACAGCAATTTTGGGATCTTTATCAGCCTTTTCTAAAAGCTTAATTAATTTATTTATAATTTCATGAGAGAGACAATTACCTTTTGGGTGATGAAAAGTTATTCTTCCAACAAGATCTTTTATTTTCATATTAATTTCACCCATAATCTTTTTAATTTATAATCTTTTCATAACAGTGAAAAGGAAATTCACTCTGTTTTCTAAAAAAAACATCGCCTAGCTTTTGATATCCTCTAGATTCATAAAACTTATTATTGCTTTTATTCTGACTAAAAGTATCTAAACGAATAGAAATAAAATTAAGCTTTTTAGCAATTGATTCAGCAAAATTCATAAGCTTGTTTCCAATTCCTTGCTTTTGAAATTTAGGGTGTACTGCTAATCGATGAACGTAAATGTTTTTACCATCTTGAGTTAACCATTTTGTAGAGTTATATACCTCATCTTTCTCATCTGAAAACATTATACATCCTTTAATTTCGATTTTATCATCCCATACGTAAAGTGCTTCTTCTTGAATATCTTTTTTAAAAATTTCTTTTGAAGGGTAGTGATCATTCCACTGAAAAATTCCATCATCAATCATTTTTTTAGCACAGGCCTCTGTCAATTTTTTCACAGTATCAAGATCTGAGATTAATGCTTTTCTAATCAAAGAGTTCATTTCTTCAAAAATAATTTTTTATGATCATTTTCTCAACTAAATTTGACCACAAAATAGCAGTTTCATATTTTTTCTTATCTAAGCATGATTTTATATAATGAAATGCCCATCTTAAAAAAAATATCCATTTGTATTTTTCTTTTAGGATGCTTTCAAATTATTTATGGTCAAAAATTTATTAAGCTGTCTGTTGATAATGACCTTTATTTTTTGACAGACAGATATTACTCAAGCGGTATATTTATATCTTATGGATACCAAAAAAATAAACAAATAGATGGAATAGATAGTTTAGATAATTCAAGTAATATTCATTGGCATCTGGGGCAAGAGGTTTATACTCCAGCTAGGCTCCAAACTAGAGATTTATCAGAAATTGATTATCCTTTTGGCGGATGGCTTTTTATTGAGAGAGAAGTCCATAAGTATCTAAATAATAATACAGCATATGCATGGGGGGTTCAGATTGGGACTACAGGAGAAGAGTCATTAGCTCCATGGATGCAAAATTTTTATCATATAAATTTCTTAAAACTTCCAAGAGTTACATGGGAGTCAGCCATACCTCAGGAGATACATCTTAATTTAAATATTAACATGAAAAAAAGAATCATGATTGAAGAGAAATTTTATTTTCTCTCTGATTTTTTCAGTACTGTTGGAACTCAAAAGACAACTATTGGAGCTCAATTTGGATTTTTTATGGGGGAAACTAAAAGATTTTCTTTTACAGGCAATCCGCTAGAATCAAAAGGAGATGATGGCCTTAGCTTTTATATAGGAAGTCGACAAGAATATCGTTTTCATGATTATATGATTTCAGGAAGTTTGTTTAATGAAAAAGCAACTTTTACTTTACCATCTAGAAAATACAGAAATAGCTTCGAGTTTGGAGCTTCATTTAACACTGATGAATGGGAAATACTTGCTTTGATTTCTAATACATCACGAGACAATGAAGAGCAACTTTTTTTTAGACATACTTTTTTAAATATTTCAATATCAAAATACCTGTAGATTTATTTTTTCATAGGATCAAAAATGAAAAAATGTAATCCAAGTAAAAACCCTGTAAAATTATTTTTTTGTATTACTGAAGGCTTTGATGCTTTTTTAAGAAATCTATATTGTAAAGAAACATTAAGCCTTTTCCATGGATTATATTGAGAAGCTACAACCATTCCTAACACATCTTTAAATATTCCCTCTTGATAGTTAAAACTCCCAGTTGATGGATCCTGAATTTCTGAATTTTCAGCTCCCAATAAATGATTATATATAAATCCAGTCTCAAACATTAATTTTCTTGATGGCGATACTCTTGCGGTGATCGGAATTGTTAAATAACTTATTTTATCACTGGATTTATTATCCGATAAGTCATATTTATATTTTATATTAAAATAACTCACTCCACTTCTTATCCCAAAAGTTTTTGAAAATTTATACTGGGCACTAGTCCCAAAACCATAAGAAAGAGAAGGGGAGCTATATTTCCCTTTAACTTTCATAAAGACTGTCAAATAATGTATGTCAAAATTCCATTTCTTGTAAAATCCATCAGGGTCAGGACCTTTGTTATATTGTAAAAGCAATAAATCATCTCCTTGAGAAAAAATAAAACCAGACAAAAGGGAAAAAACAAAAAAGATTTTTTTTTTCATTAATCACTCTTAGTTTATCATAATAAAATTACAATTTTATTAATTCTTTAAAGCGAGTGAAGAAGATGAATTGAATCCTTTTTAGTCAGAAAAAAAGCGGCTAAAATTAGCCGCTTTAAATTTATTGTTCCGCTGATACGGATTTTAATTGTGTCCATATAACTCTGAGTCTAAACCCATCTGGATCATAAAATCTCATTTTACTGTCACTAGGAGGAACATAGTCATCAAAATCTAAAACTTTTAGGGCTTCTGTAATATTTGAGAAGCCATCCCAGGTCATAACTGTTGCCATATTTTGGCCACTTGGATAAATTTTAGTTCCAATTCCCCAAGTTGTCATACCTGTTGCTCCAGAGGAGATGTTTTCTTGATGAAAGGGTTTCCATAAAGTCTTATTTTCATTGATAAAACCACTCAGGTTTTCAGGTCTTCCATAATTTAAGATAAAAACTTTTGCATCACCTGGTATATTATCCTGTACTTTGTAAATATGACTTTCCCAAACTTCATACTTGGTTGAAATTTCAGCCCAATCATATCCTAGCTCTTCTATTGATTCTTGCCAAACACCATTGTTCATATCCTCTAAACTTGAAAATGAATTTACGAAAGCATAATTAACATCATTGTTTCCTGCTGTACCATATTTTTGCATTAGAGCCCAGCCCAGCATTTTACCCTTATCAATATTTTTTTTCGCAACTTGCGACCAATATTTCATTTCTTTTTCTTCAAATTCAGCAATATCTTCAGATGCTACACTAACATATGTGATGCTGTAATATTGAGCATTTAAGGAAAAGCAGATAATTGAAAAAAGTATAAAAATTGTATTTTTCATTTTAATTTAATTTATGATTAGATGCCAAATATATAAAAAATCTATTTTTGTAGGAAAATTTATTTAGGGGGAGTAGCTCAGATGGCTAGAGCGTTTGACTGGCAGTCAAGAGGTCGTGGGTTCGATTCCCATCTTCTCCACTAAAGTTTATAGGAGTTTACTGAAAAAACAATTTTTGTCAAGATGAATGGTGTTCTTATATATTTTTATTTACTTGCCATAATAATTTCTCTCATAGTGGGTTTTGTGTTATTAGTTAACAAAAAAAGGAAGTTATTAGCAAGCATAATATTAGTTTTTAGCTTATCGCTGATAGCAGCATTAATAATTGATATGATTATATTTTAATTTATAACAAATGAAAAAAATCACAGTAATTTTTACTTTATTATTAAGCTACACTTGCTTTAGTCAAAGTTTTTGGATTAAATATGCTGTAGAAGTTGACCCTTTTTCAAATACTGAATTTGATAACACCAGTCTTAATGATTCAAATGCTGTTGATGGGCTTATCAATTTTTATAATGATAGTAAATCAATGGAATTTTTAGATTGCGGGAAACTTGTTGAGAGTCTTGGTTGGGGCTGTACATCTTTAACAGGTTTTACGGATATTACTTTCGAAGGAGACGTTAATTCAGAATTAATTGGAAGTTCGACAAATTGGAATGGTTTTTTTAAAAAATTAATTATCAAGCCCTACAGCGGAAGTGATGAAATCTCTCACATTATGAAATATAATTCTGGGCAAGAGAATATACCAGAGGAATGGACAATTAGTTTTTTTGGTTTACAAATTAGATAAACCAGTCTTAATCAGTGTTATGAGAAATTTAATTTTTATAACCATACTATCTCTTCAACTTAATTTAAGTGGGCAAACAGATAATGAGCAAGATTTTCTTGAGAAGTTTGAAGGGATGTGGGCTAGTGATGACACAGATTTTTTTACTGTATTCACATATAGTAAAGTATACGGTCTGAAAGTTTTTTCTTTCAGTTTTAGAAGTGATGCTCAAGTAGATGAAAAAATTGTCAAAATTGATGGCGATAAAATAATGATAAATGTTATCAATCCTAACACTGGTCATACCATAAGTGGTTTTTATAGGATTTCAGATGACAATACTTTAATATTAAATTATACAGGAGGTAATAGAGACGTTAAAAAATCTATATATTACAAGGTACTTTGGTAAGTGGCCTAAGCGGAACAAATAGTAAAACAAGTATTAGCTTTTTCATATCCTAAATGTAAGAAAAATTGAGTTCCAATATTTGAAGAACAACCTCAAATTGATATATCAGAATGATACCTTATTTAGTTGCAGATTTTCTTTTTTAATTCTGTTAG